>WHTT01000017.1:47647-85719 GCA_009377605.1 Luteitalea sp. | reverse complement strand
AAGCAGGCGGTCGACGAGGGGCTGAGCGCAGGATTCCTCTCCGGGAACGCCATCATGTGGGCCATCGACCTGGCGCCCGCCACGGTCTTGAAGCCGGAGACCATCGATGAGCGAACGGGGCTGACGCGTGGCGGCCAGCGGGTGTCGACGGTGCCGGATCCGGCAGGTCGACCCCATCGCATTCTCCATCGCGTCGGCCGCTTCGGCGGGATCAGCGAAGCGGAAGAGCGGACAGGCATCATGGGACCGTTCGAGCTCGAGCCACCCAACGAGAACACCTTGATAGGCGCCCGCACGATGTACCCGTTCAACGGTTCGGCCGACTGGATCGTCAGCAAGGCGGATCATTGGATCTTCGAAAGAACGGGGATGCGGAACGGCGACCGCATTCCGGGGCTCGTCGGGTGGGAACATCATGGCGACCCGGCCGACATCCCGGGTCTGCAGGTGGTGGCGGAAGGGACCACGATCAACAGCGGCGACCACGAGTCGCGGTACAGTGCGACAGTCTATCCAGGCGGGCGGGGCAACTGGGTCTTCAACGCGGCGACGATCTTCTGGTCGATGGGACTCTCGGCGCCGCCCGGCCTCATCCCTCCCCATTCGCACTACGGCCGCCCGCACGGTCCCGACGAGCGCGTGCAGCGCATCACGGCGAACTTCCTGAAGGCTTGTGGCGCCCTCGGCCAACATGACACCAGCCACGGGTAGTGACCTTTGATATGCCGCGGCATGGTGGGAGAGTTTCTCGAGAGCCGGCGGGGCATCACACGCTCGATCAAGGTGGCGTTGCTGCTGGTGACGGCCGTCGCCGGCGCCACGGCGGCTTCGGAGCAGCAGCCGTCCTCCGAGAGGGTGCGTCGGCATCTCGATCGGGCGCTGCGGCTGCAGCAAGAGGGAAAGTGGGAAGAGGGATTCCGTGAGCTGCGGGAGGCCCTGAAGCAAGACCCGCAATCGGCCGAGGCTCGCTACGCCTTGGGTGTCTCTCTGTACTGGACGCGTCAGTGGAAGGCAGCGGTCGACGAGCTACAACGGGCCATTCACCTGTCGCCGGAGCTCGGCGAAGCGCACTATTTCATGGGCCTCAGCCTGCAGCGCTTGGGGCGGCCCGAGACGGCGATCGACCACTTCGAGCTCGCGCTGAAATCCGGCGTCGACAATGCGGAGGCGCACCACAGCCTGGGCTCGGCGCTGCGCGAGCTGGGCGATTACGGCGGGGCGTTGCGCGCGTTCCGCGAAGCGATACGTCGCAAGCCAAGCTTCCTGCAGGCTCACAACAGCCTCGGCTTGACGCAGCTTCGCGTGGGCGACCTCGACGCGGCGGTGGCGACGTTTCGCAGACTGCTGGCGCGTCATCCAGAGTACCAGCCAGCGAAGCACAATCTCGCGCTCGCCTACATGGAGCGTGGCGATCCCGGATCGGCGGAGACGATCTACCGTGAGATCCTGCGGGCGGATCCGACCAACGCCGTCTTGGTCTACAACGTGGGCATGGCGCTGAAGGCGCAAGACCGGCTCGCGGAGGCGTCGGCTCAGCTCCGGAAGGCGCTCGAGCAGAGAGCTGAGTTTCCCGAGGCGGCCTATTCGTTGGGCTTCACGCTCTGGCAGCAGGGCAAGAGCGGCGAGGCGGTGTCCTGGATCAGGCAGGCGATCGAGATGCGGCCGCGTTACGCCGAGGCGCTCTTTGCGTTGGGCACGATCCACCGGGAACGTGGAGCCCTCGAGTCGGCGATCGACGTCCTCCGCAGAGCGGTGAGCAGCCAACCCAAGTTTCCGGCGGCGCACTATTCGCTGGGACTCGCGCTTCGCCAGCAGGGCGACGTCGACGAGGCGCTCGAGCACATCCGCCTTGCCGAGGAGCAACGGCAGGAGAAGGGGGCGGCGGAGGCAGCCACCTTCATGACGTTCAGCGGCATTCGTAGACTCGAAAAGGGGGATGTCGCAGAGGCGCTTCGAGCGTTTCGCTCCGCGGTCAAGAGAGCGCCCGATTACGCGCCGGCTCACTATCAGCTCTCGCTCGCTCTGGAGCGGCGCGGCCAGCACGACGCGGCGCGGCGTGCCCTGGACGAGGCCGAAGCGCTAGACCCCGGACTCCGACTCTCGCGCTCCACGCTAGGACTGCGCGCCTGGATGCAGGCCAAGTGGAGCGAGCCGTAGTCCATCCTTCCCCTCTCAGCGTTACGTAGGGCGGCCCTTTAGGGCGGCCAGCGGTGCGGCGCCCATGGTCGTGGGCCGTGTGCATGGCGTCGTCGGTCACAGCCTGTCGAGCAGCCTGGCGGCGGTCACGGAGACGAGGCCGCAGGCGAGGAGCACGCCGATCGCCGCCAGTCCGAGCATCCATACGGGGACTTTGCGGTCATCGGCGAGCTCCTTGCGGCTGCGAACACCAAGATAGATGAGCGCGAGGCCGAGCGCCGGCGTGCCCAGCACCGTCAGCGCCTGGGCCAGCGTGATGAGCGCGACCGTGCTGCCTTCGCTCCAGAGCGAACGGATGGCGATGGATCCACCTCCCCAGAGCGCCGCCGTCGTGCACCAGAGAGGCCACCTGTCGTTCAGGCGGCTGCCTTTGCCAAGCGAGTCCGCCAGCACCGTGCCGCCGATCATCGCGTTCACCAGGAAGGAGCTCGAGGCGGCCGCCAGAATCCCAAGGCAGAAGATGATCTTCGCCGCGGCGCCGAAGGAGGGCTCCAATTGCCGCGCCACATCGGCCGCGCTGACCAGCCGCACAGGGGCCGGTTGGCCGTAGAAGACCCGCGCGGCCGTCGTGAGGATCAGAGCCGTGATGAAGGCCAGCACGGTGATGCTGAGCACCGAGTCGATCAAGCTGTCACGCGTCTGCGTGACGCCCCAGCCCTTCTCCTTCACGAGATACGCCTGGAAGAAGGCGCCAGCCAGCGAGAGCGTCGTCCCGATCAGGCCGAGCACGGGGATGATGTCGACGTCGCTCCCGTGCCACGCGGAGAACGCGTGGTCGTCGTGCGGCTTCGTGAAGACGACAACGAAGTTGATCAGGAACGCCGCCACCATGACGGCGACCAGGATCTTCATGAGCTGCTCGATGCGGCCGTACAAATCTCGCGTGTGGAAGAGGCTGAGCGTCGCGCAGAGGTTGACGGCGACAAGGAGGCTCCCCTTGGTCCATGGGCCGAGAGCGGTTGTTTCCGTGCCGGCTGGATCGCCGAGGAGCGGCTCCAGGCCCGCGATGATGGCGATGTTGTTGCCGGACTGGAAGAGCGCAATGGTGGCAAAGACCGTGATTCCGACCAAGCGCGCAACGGGTCGGCCCAGTCGCGACGCCAGCTCGTCGCAGGGACTGCCCGCGTAAACGGCGCCAATCCTGGCCGACAAGGCGACCATGCCGATCATTAGGATGGCGGCGCCCGCGAGCACCGGTACGCCCAGGTAACCGAAGTGGGCGCCTACCTGCGAGCTCGTCAAGATGCTGCCGGGGCCCAGGACCACGGCCGCCACGATGATCGCAGGACCGATGGAGCGTAGGATGCGCGGCACGAGTCTGTGGATCGATCCTTTCGAAGCTCAGCGTTCGCGCGCCGAAGATATCACAGCGATTTCTAGTGTCCCGTAACAGTGATTCGTTGCATAAGTCCCGGAGCGCGGCGCCCGGCTGGCAAGGCGCGAGGAGGGAGCATACAGGCGGTATTTGACCGACGAGCAACGCAGCCAGCCGGGATGCCCCGCCCGGGAATTATGTGACGAATCACTGTTACGGGGCACTAGGTAGGGACGCCTCGCCGAGGCGTCCGTTTCGGGTTCGGAAAGGTTCTATCCCCCGCGCTCACTCGAGTTGTCCGTCGCGCCACCATCGGTGTTTCGGTCTGCCATGGGTGGTGTGATCTCCAACGGCGTGACCTCCGGTCGGCGATCACCCAGGAGCCTCAGTGTCGTCGAGGCAACAAGCGTACGACTGATCCAGAGAATGGCGGCGCCCGCGGCGCCCGCTTCGTCACCGGCTTGCGAGATGCTGATATCGAGTGCGTGTGTGGTCTCTACGACCGCGCGGACGTGGAGCTCGCGGCGGATGGCGTCCAGCAGCGGCTCACCGAGGCACGTGCTCGGGCCGCCGAGCACGACGGCGTCGGGATTGAGCGTGTTCACGAGGTTTGCCAAAACGATGCCGAGGCATGCGCCAATCTCCTCGAGCGTTGCCAACGCCGCCGCGTCCCGATGGTGGGCGGCGTCGGCCAAGAGCGGTAAGGTGAGCTCGGCCAGCCTTCCGTTCGTGAGCGTGTGCAACAAGGTTGATGGGCCGGCGTGGCGGGCGTGGGATCGGGCGAGGGCGAGAATGGCATGTTCGCCGGCCACGGTGTAGAGGCAGCCGCGGTTCCCGCAGCCGCACAAGACACCGTCGGGGCGCACAGTGACGTGACCGATGTCGCCCGCCCAGCCGTCGCGCCCAAAGCACAACTGGCCGTCGATGACGAGACCTGCGATGACGCCTCTCCCAAGGAAGACATAGATTAGATCTGTCGGCCGATCGCGTTCGCCGTGACCGACGTGGCCGAGCGCGGCGACCTTGGCGCGATTCGCCACCAGGACCGGTACTCCCAAGTGCTCCTCGAGCAGCGCGGCCATCGGCACGTCGCGCCACCCATGCGAGACGGCCATCGTGATATGTCGCCCCGCCCGGTCGACCACTCCAGGTGTCCCGACGCCGAGACCGAGCACCGGCGAGACGGCGAACGGCCGGAGCTCAGTGACCCCTTCGACCAGCGCATCCACGACGTCGCCCGGGTCGGTTCCGCGTAGCGGACGAGCGGTTCGGCGGTAGGTTTTCCCATCCAAATCAGTGAGCACGATGGTGCAGACATCGTCAGCAATCTGCGCTCCAAGCACCGAGCGCGCCAGCGGGTTGAACTGCAGCACGACACGACTGCGGCCTCGCCCTTCCTGCTGCCGTCCCGCTGTCTGCACCAGGCCGCGCTCGAGCAGGTCGGCCACGATCACCGAGACGGTGGCCTTGCTCAATCCAGAAAGACGGATGAGCTCGGTCCGGGTCGTCTGACGGCGCCGAAGGATCTCCAGCACCGTTCCTGTGTTGACTTCACGGACACCAAGCGGCCGCACGGCGAAGATCGATTCGTTCGTCATTAAGGCCAATATAGTCGATCGGCGTTCCGTTTGAGCAACGAATTCGTAGAATCATCCCCTTGTTTAGGTCCATATCTGTTGACAGGTCCCGGAGCGGGGAATATGCTAAAGCCATAATTAGTTCGGAAGCTGGCTGTAATAGAGCGATCGGCGGCTCTCGAGGTTTGCACTCATCCTGCCCTCATTGGACCCGTGTCACCTTCGAAGGGAGTGTAACCAAAATGGCACGTCACATCTTCGCACCCCTGTGCAGTGTCTCGAGTGTGTTGGTAATCGTGACGACCCTCTACGCGCAGGTGCAGACGACCACGGCGATCGTGGGGAGGGTGCGGGACACGACGGGCGCGGTCTTGCCCGGCGTCACGGTGACGATTGTGCATCAGGCGACCGGCGTGAGCCGGGAACGGGTGACCAATGACGCGGGGTACTATTCGGTTCAGTCACTGCGACCAGGGACGTATACGATCCGCGCGAGCCTGCCTGGATTTCGGCCCGCGGTGATTACCGATCGGGATGCGTTGGTCGCGATCCCGGCGGAGGTGGATATCACCCTCGAGCTCGGCGACGTCACCGAGGAGGTCACCATCTCGGCTGCGGGCGCGGAGCTCCTCAATACGACGACGGCGGAGTTGGCGACGACCATCGACGAGCAGCTGGTGGATAAGATGCCCGTCGAAACGCGCAATTACTTTGATCTGCTCGCCCTGGCGCCGAATACCTCACCGCAATATCTGAGCCTGGGGAATATGACCTTCGGCCAACATTCCTTGCGACGGGTGAGTGCGGCCGGCAGTTTCGAGTCGTCGGGCGTCCTGGCCGGCGGCCAGCGGGATTCCTCGTCCAATGTCTCGATTGATGGATCCGACTCGTCGCTCGCGATTTACAGCCAGAACACGAACATCCTCTCGTCAGCAGTGGTGGAAGAGGTGCGGCTGCAGACCGCCAGCATGGGTGCGGAGTTCGGCAGCGGCGCGAATGCCGTCAATATCATCACCAAAGGGGGCGGCAACGCCTTCCATGGCGAGGGGTTCTGGGAGCACCGCAACGACAATCTCGACGCGAAGGGCTTTTTCACGAACCTGGCGGGTGAAGCCCTGCCCGAATACAAACGGAACAAATGGGGCGGCTCGCTGGGTGGCCCTGTCTTGCACAACCGGCTCTTCTTCTTTGCGAATCATGAAGGGTCGCGGCTCCGCCAGGCCGTCCCGAGCGATGCCAGAGTTCCCACGGCCGCGGAGCGCAACGGCGACTTCTCGGACACCCTGCTGCCGGCGCCGGACGGCGGGACGCAGCCGGCTCCCCAGCTGTTCAACCCGCTCGAGTTCGACCCCGCGACGGGGCTGCGTGCGCCCTTCGCGAATAACCAGCTTCCTCGCGAGCTGATCTCGCCGCAGATCCAACAGATCCTGGAGTTCACGCCCCTGCCCAATACGGTCATCGATGGGGTGCCGCAGTTCTCGGGAACGGTGCCGACGACCATCGATGAGGAGCAGTTCACTGTGCGGCTCGATTGGCAGCAGAGTGACGACACGACGATTTGGGGCCGGTATTCGTATCTCCGGCGAGAGGCGGCGCGAGGGGGACTCCTCGGACCGTTGCCGGGTGAGGAGACCCCCAGCCGCACGCACGATCTCGTGGTCAACTGGAGCGAAATGGTCACCCCGACATTCATCAATGATCTCTCCGTGTCCTACGCGCGTCCCGCATGGGGCATCGGTCGCGTCCTCGATGTCCCGGATGTGGCGGCCGTAGCCGGTATTGCAAACACGTCCAGCTTCTCTGGAAGCCCGAGCCTCGGCAACCAGGACTTCTCCCTCGGCACGTCGGCGACCAACATCTGGAGGCCCGTGCAGAATACGTATCAGGTCAAAGATGACGTGACCTGGACGAAAAGCAAACATACGTTGAAGACTGGCTTCCAGGTCACGGAGCGACGCTTGTTCTTCCCGAAGCAGGGTGTCGATAAGGGAGACATGAATTTTGAAAACGTCTTTACCCGCGCCTGTCCGCAGGGGAATGACATCTGCGATGACGCAAGACAGGCTGCGGGTCTGCCCGTCGGCGGGCTCAGCTTTGCCGATATGTTGCTCGGCTTCCCGAGCTCGAGCCTGCTCATCTTGAACGAGATCATTCCCAATGTGAGGCAGACCTACTGGGCGGGCTATGTCCAGGATAGCTGGCAGCTTCACGACCGCTTGACCGTCAATCTCGGCCTGCGCGTCGAGCGGTGGGGGCCCTGGCGCAATGTGCATCACGCCGTGAGCGGGTTCGATTTCACCCCTCCGGGCCAGCTGCTCTTTGCCTTGGAGAACCCCTTGGACGCCTTCGATTCGGCCACGGATTTCGGGAGGAACGCCGCCCTCAGCGGAGACATTCCGGAGCAAGGGTATGAGACCCCGAAGGCGAATGTCGCACCACGGATCGGGGTGTCGTTTCGCGCCACCGAGAATACCGTGGTCCGGGCTGGCGGCGGGATCTTTTACGCCGGCAATATCAATACGAATCAGTTAGTGGAGATTTCACAGGGTGCGAATCCGTTTACGTTGAGAGATGATCGGGCCATTGATCAGAGTCAGCAGCGTCCGTCCATCGATGTCCGCAATCTCTTTCCCGCGCCCCCGCCAACCGGTATTCCTCAGGCCTTCGAGGATCCGGTGGCGACACCCCGTGTCCTCGGCCAGCGGCAATATGACACGCCCACCGTGTATCAATGGTCGCTCAGCGTTCAGCACCGCATTCACCCCAGATGGTCCGTCAACCTCGACTATCTGGGATCGCATTCCATTCACAACGGCCAGTTCGTGGACTTGAATGCGCCGGAGCTGCCGCAAGGCGATCTGGAGGACGTCCCGCTCGAGGAGCGGCGGCCGCTGCCGGGGTGGGGCCGGATTGGCAGTTGGGTCCCGTGGGGGTGGTCCAAGTACCACTCGGGAACCATTGGCGTGACCAACCGGCAGTGGCACGGGCTGACCCTGCGGTCCAACTTTACCTGGGCCAAGAATCTCGCCTCGAGCAATATCAGCAGAAGTGACCATGGCAACCTGGATTTCCGTAATTATGACCTCTGGGCCGGACGGTCCGGCATCGTGCCGACCGTTCGCTCCATCACGGCCTGGACCTATGAGTTACCGTGGGGCCAAGGGCAGACCTTCCCGTTGCATGGTGTGATGAACCAGATACTGGGCGGATGGAATCTCAGCGGGAAAGCGGAGCTCACGAGTGGCGCGCCGCAAACGGTGCTCACGAACGACAATACCGGAAGCGCCCTCACTCGCCAACACGCCAACCTCGTTCCCGACTGCGATGTGACCGATGCCCCCGAGGATCGGTTCGAGTGGTTCAATACCAGTTGTTTCGTCCAGCCGGAGTTTGGCACATTTGGCACAGCGCCACTCGGCGTCCTAAACGCGGCGGGCATCAACAACCTCGATCTCAGAATCGGGAAGGTGTTTTCCATCTCCGGCACCACGAGAATGGAGTTTCTGGCGAGCTTCTTCAACGCCTTGAACCACACGCAGTGGGCGGGTGTCGACGCGAACTTCGAGAGCCCCAGTTTCGGGAGGATCACCAGCGCACGACCGGCGCGCCAGATCAACTTGGAATTGCGGCTCATGTTCTAGATGCTCACGGCGCGTTCGGCGAACGCGCCCTACCATCCGGTAGGGACGCCCTCGCCGAGGCGTCCGTTTCGGGTTCTCGAGGGTTAGCCGACATGAGGATCTGGGACCTTCATTGTCACCTACGTGGTGTCAAGGGAAACAGCCCTGGAGAACGGATAGAGGAGCTCCTCAGATATGCGGATCGGATGGGGATCGAACGAATGTGCGTCTTCATGGGGATGCAATGGCACCAGGATCCTCACCCGGAGGAGCTCAGACACCAGAATGACGAGGTGCTGACCGCCATAAGAGGTCGTGAGGATCGGGCCTTCGGGTTCGTCTATCTGAACCCGAGGTATCTTCAGGAGAGCCTTGCAGAGTTGGATCGCTGTGTCCGGGATGGTCCCATGGTTGGGGTCAAGCTCTGGGTGGCTCAGCGTTGCAACACACCAGAAGTAGAGGCGATCTTTGCCAGGGCAACTGACCTCGAGGCGGTGGTGTTTCAGCACACGTGGCTGAAGATCGGCGGCACTCCCGCGTATCCCGGAGGAGGCAATCTTCGGGGGGAGTCAACGCCGCAGGACGTGGCGGAGGCGGTGATGCGTCATCCGAGCCTCAGGCTCATTTGTGGTCACAGCGGAGGAGACTGGGAGCTAGGTATTCGAGCCATCAGATCCTGCTCCCATGTATCGGCTGGTCTTGGAGGCTCCAACCCCACCAGCGGCATGGTGGAAATGGGGGTTCGCGAGCTGGGCGCCGAACGCCTCGTCTACGGGAGTGATGCCGGGGGAAGAAGCTATGCCAGTCAGCTCGCCAAGGTGATCGGCGCTGAGATATCCAAGCCGGAGAAAGCGCTTATCCTGGGCGGAAATCTTCGAAGGTTGCTGGGCCCAATCCTAACAGCCAAGGGGATGTCGCGATAAATGATGCGCATGACACGGCGTCGCTTGCTCACACTGCCGTTGGGAGCGGCAGCCCTGAGGCTCGATTGCAACGCCTCTGCGGAGCAGATAGCTCCACGGCTTTCGGAAGAAGCGGTGGATGTCAACGTTCATCTTTCGAAATGGCCCTTTCGCAGCGTTCAAGGAGACGAGACGGCAGGGCTGGTGAAGCAACTGCGCCGCCATGGTATCGGTCAGGCCTGGGTCGGAAGCCTTGATTGTCTGCTGCACAAAGATATCTCAGGCGTCAATGTGAGGTTGGCCAAGGAGTGCCGAGCGCACGGAGACGGCATGCTCCTGCCTTTCGGCGCGGTCAATCCGACGCTCCCGGACTGGGAAGAAGACCTGCGCCGCTGCCATGAAGAGCTGAAGATGCCGGGAATTCGCCTGCATCCCGATTACCATGGCTATCGTCTGGATGAACCGGTATTCGAACGGCTTCTGAAGCTGGCGGCAGCGCGGCAGCTCATCCTCCAGGTGGCGGTGGGGATGGAGGATGCCCGCACGCAGCATTCGCGTCTTCAGGTGCCGCCGGTGGATCTGAAGGCGCTGTCGACACTCCTACCTGACGTTCCGCAGGCGCGCGTCGTTCTTCTCAATGTGAATGCGCTCCAGTCAGGCGCGCTCGAGCTGCTGGCGTCGTTGACGGAAGCCGGTCAGGTGTATTGCGAGATCTCCTGGTTGGAGGGACTTGGAGGTGTGGGACGCCTGGCCGAGTCGATCTCTTCCTCGCGAATCCTTTTCGGATCGTATGCGCCCATCTTTTACCTCGAGGCGGCCATGTTGAAGATGCGTGAATCGCCGCTGAATCGCCAGCAGATCCGCGGTATTCTGCGGCACAACGCGAGGCGGATAATGAGCTGAGAGCTGAACGTCATGAACGCGAAGGCGATCTGTGTGCTTCTTGTCTTGGTCCTCTGCATGGCGGCTCCACTTCGGTCACAGGTTCTATTGGAGGATGAAGTGGAGGCGATGCAGCAGGCGCAGTTCGACGAGATCGACGAGTATCTCGACCGCCAGGTGGAGAGAGCGGACTCCCTCCGGCGGGCGTACTGGCAGCGTGACCTATCGAGCATCGCAGCGTACGAGGAGTCGATTGAGCCGTACCGTGACGAGCTGTTCGAGATGCTGGGCGGCAATGCCTACAGAGAATCGCCCCTCGCGCCGACGGAGAAGCTGATCGCGGAGTTTCCGACTCACAAGGCGTACCGGGTCTGGATCACCGCATTCGACGATGTCCACGTCTATGGCGTGCTGCTCGTGCCGAACGGCCGGGGCCCGTTCCCTGCGCTGATAACGGTCCACGGCATGGCCGGTACACCGGAGGGCGTGACGGGGCTGACCGAAGACGAGGATTATCACAACAGGTTTGGCTTGCAGGCGGTCAAGCGGCAGTATGCTGTGTTTGCACCAGTCAACATGAATTCGGCGGCCAAGCGCAGCTGGCTCGACCGCAAGGCGATTATGGTGCGGCAGCCCCAGTACGAGATGTTCGAGGGCGCGCACGAAGTGTTCGGGGGAAAGACGTTCGGGTTCTTCGAACGGTGGTTGAAGGGCGGAGTGGACCAGTAAGGATGAAGATGAAGAGAGCCAGCGCCTTGTGTCTCGTGTTATCCGTCCTCTTGGTGACGACGATGCCGCGAGACTTCTGGTTGCGGAGCTCCGCCGCGCAGGAAGAGAGCCTGACAGTGGAGAGCGTGCCTCCCACGGAGCCTTCGGACGCTCCTGCCACCTTTCGGACGGTGGATGGATTCCGCATGGTGCCATTGGCCGTAGAGCCGCTGGTCTACGATCCGGTCGCGTTGATCTATGACGAGAATGGCCGCGGGTACGTCGCGGAGATGAGGGACTATCCATACACGAATAGGGGAACGGCTCAGAGTTGGGAAGAGCAGACCAACCAGGATCCAATCGGGCGGATTCGTCTTCTGGAGGACGAGGATGGGGACGGCGCCTTTGACAGGAGCCATGTGTTCGCCGACCGGATTTCTTGGCCGACCGGCCTGGCGCTGTGGAAAGGTGGCCTGTTCGTGGCGGCCACTCCGGATATCTGGTACCTCAAGGATACGGACAACGACGGGAAAGCAGACATCCGCCAGAAGGTTTACACCGGTTTCAGGAAGTACAACATTCAAGCAGTCATCAATAACCTGATCTGGGGACTCGATCATCATATCTACGGAGCGGGCGGGACCAACGGGGGAACCATCAGGCGATTGGACGGTCAGCGGAAATCCTCAGCGGTTCAGTTGTCTCGGAATGACTTCCGTTTCGATCCGGTCACGGGCGCGTTCGAAGCGCTTTCGGGTGGTGCGCGCTTTGGCAACACCTTTGATGACTGGGGCAACCGTTTCATCTGCAACATTCGGAATCCACTTATCCACGTCGTTTTGCCCAGCCGTTACTTGGTGAGAAACCCCTATCTGCCGGTTGCCAGCCCGATCCATGATGCGGCGGAATCCGGCGATCAGCTTCCCGTCTATCCGATCAGCCCGCCGGAGGCCTGGAGGGTGATCCGCGCCGCGCGCCGTGCCAGTGACCCCACGCAGCGTATGCCCCGGAGCGAGCTCGTTGGCGCCGGATACTGGACGTCCTCGGCGGGTGTCACGGTATACAGGGGCGCCGCGTATCCTGAGAGATACCACGGAAATGTCTTCGTGGGTGAAGTGGCCGGTAACTTGATCCATCGCCAGATCCTGAAGAGGGACGGCGTGACGTTTCACTCGGCCCGCGCGGATCAGAAGCGGGAGTTCGTGGCCTCGACTGACAACTGGTTCCGGCCGGTGAATTTTACCAACGCTCCGGACGGGACACTTCACGTGGTGGATATGTCTCGGGAGATCATCGAGCATCCCTGGTCGATTCCAGATGACATTCATGCCGAGCTCGATCTGCGTAGTGGAAGGAACAGGGGACGCATTTACCGCCTGGAACCGCCCGGATTCGAGCCCCCGACCGAGCGTCCGCGTCTCGGGGAAGCCACGACAGCCGATCTTGTTGCGACCCTGGAGAATCCAAACTCCTGGTGGCGGGAAACGGCGCATCGCCTGCTCTATGAGCGGCAGGATGCGAGTGCCGTGCCTCTGCTGCGCCGGCTCCTGAAAGAAAGTCGCGAATCACTGGCCAGGTTGCATGCGCTCTGGTCACTGGAGGGCCTGAATGCCCTCCAGGATGCTGATGTGATCCAGGCGCTCGGCGACGGTGTTGCCGGTGTGCGAGAGCACGCCGTTCGGCTGGCCGAGCCACGCCTGAAGAGCTCCCCGGAGCTCCTCGACAGAGTCCTTCAGCTGGCTGATGATGAGAGCAAGCGGGTTCGTTTTCAAGTCGCCTTCACCTTGGGCGAGGTCAATGACTCGAGAGCCTCCGACGCCTTGCTTCACATCGCGCGGCAGGATGCGGACGACAGCTGGATGAGAACTGCGGTTCTGAGCTCGGTGGGCAAGTCGAGCCATGTTTTCCTGGCTCGGTTATTGAAGGACGAGAAACTTTCGTCCAGCCATGCAGGGCTGGCGGTGTTGAGGCAGCTAGCGACTGTTGTGGGCGCTCGCCGGGACGCCGGCGCGATGAAGACGTTGCTGGCCACCCTTGATCGCACGGAGGCGCTGCCGTTGGCTGCGGAAATGACCGTGGCAGTGGGACTGGGTGAGGGCCTCCTCCAGGCCGGCGGGAGCCTGCGAGACGCTGGCACCAGCTCCGGGCATGACGCATGGCTCGATCGCGTTTTGACACGCGCTCTCGACACGGCTTCGGATCGAGAAGGAAGCACCGAAGAGCGCAAGCTGGCCACCGAGCTGCTGGCCTTCGTCCACGTGGATACGCCCGGAGCGCGGGAGATACTCCAGAAGCTGCTGCGGCCTGATGAAGAGCAGGAGATCCAGTTGGCGGCAATCCGGACCATCGGCACATTCGATGATTTCGGGCTTTTCGAGCATGTGGTGCAGTCATGGCGCAGCTTCTCTCCAGCCGTGCGTTCAGAGGCCGGAGAGATGCTGCTGGCAAGCAAGGATCGCGTGGCGGTTCTCCTCGAAGCCATGAAGAACGGGGACGTGGCACCCGCTCACATCGATCCGGCGACCAGACGGCGACTTCTCACGTACTCGGACCGGACCCTTCAGGAGAACGCTCGCACGCTCTTCGAAGCCCCCGGAGACTCTTCGCCCGATGAAGCCCCCGGAGACTCTTCGCCCGATGAAGCCCCCGGAGGCTCTTCGCGCGCTGAAATTCTCGCGAAGTACCGCGCTGCCGCCTCGGCCTCCGGCAATTCACATCGCGGTCGCAAGATTTTCGAGCAGAACTGCATGTCCTGTCACCGATTCGGCGCTCGCGGGCAGGAGGTCGGGCCTGACCTGGAGTCCGTTCGGCACAAGACGCGACAGGAGATTCTGGCTCAGATTCTGGATCCCAATCGGGAGGTTTCACCTGAGTTTCTTCTCTATGACATTCAGCTCAAGAACTCTCGCTCTGCGAGCGGGATGATCGTCAACGAGACGTCGAGCAGCTTGACGATCAAACGGCCAGGAGGCGTCGAAGAAACAATCCTGAGGCAGAACATCGAACAGATCAGGAGCTCTGGCATGTCCATCATGCCGGAAGGTCTGGAGACGGCGATTACCCCTCAGGAGATGGCGGATCTCCTGGAGTTCCTTACCGTCAGCACGCCATGACCCCCCTCCTACGATGAGACGTCACATGCTACGATTCGCCATCGCTCTGGTGGTTCTTCTCCTTGCCGTCGTGTTCGGCAGCGCCAGCGGCAGTCCCGATCCTCCACCGAACATCATCCTCATCGTCAGCGATGACCAGGGGTTCGACCTGGCCGGGTTCGGTGCGACGGAGTTCGTGACGCCGAACCTGGACCGAATGGCGGCCGAAGGGACGCGTGGGACCAGCTTCTATATGACGGCGTCGGTGTGCACGCCGTCGCGGAGTGGTCTCATCACCGGACGATACCCGCAGCGGAACGGCGTCTACGAGATGATCCGGAACGACCTGGTCAACTACGGGCACCGCTACAGCCTCCTGGAGTACGCCATGTCGCCGGAGATGACCCGCGGCCTCGATCCGCGCGAGCGGACCTTCGGCGACGCGCTCGAGACCGCCGGATATACCAATGCCGTCATCGGCAAGTGGGACCTCGGCCAGGCCCGGCGATTTCTCCCGCTCCAGCGCGGGTTCGACTACTTCTACGGACACGGCAACAACGGGATCGACTACTACACGCACGAGCGCTACGGCGTGCACTCCATGTTCAGGAACAATGAGCGCACCAAGGCGGACCAGGGCGTCTATGCGACCGATCTCTTCCGGCGCGAAGCGCTCCAGTTCATTCGCAAGAACCAGGATCGCCCATTCTTTCTCTACCTGCCGTTCAATGCGCCGCACGGCGCGTCGAATCTCGAAAAGGACTCGCGCCAGGTCCCGACGCACTACCTTGAACGATACTATCCGGGGAGGGATCACGCGGATCGCAGCGTGAAGTACGCGGGGATGGTGTCAGCGATGGACGAGGCAATCGGCGAGATCTTCGAGACGCTGCGGCGTCTCGAGCTGGATCGGCGCACCTTCGTCCTCTTCATGGCCGACAATGGCCGTGCCGACGGCCAGATCGATGGCGTCCGGCTGCGGGGCGGCAAGGGCTCGGGCTTCGAAGGCGGGCTGCGCGTGCCGCTGATTGCGTGGTGGCCTGGCGTGATCCCGGCCGGTCGTGTGACGGGCGAGCTCCTCACCGCCCTCGAGGTCCTGCCGACGCTCGTGGCCGTCAGCGGCGCGGCGCAGCCGGATGTGCGCCTCGATGGCTTCGACATGCTGCCGGTTCTTCAAGGGAAGGCGAAGTCGTCCCGCCGAGAGATGTACTGGCAGTGGCCGTCCGCTTACCAGGCCGCCAGGGTTGGCCAATACAAATGGGTGTCGTACTGGCCGCGCCGAAACCCGGACAATCTGGAGCCGACGGAGGAGCTGTTCGATCTCTCGGTGGATCTCGCGGAGCAGCGCAACCTGGCTCGAGAGAAGCCGGAAATCCTGACGATGATGCGCGCCCGGTTCGCTCGCTGGGAAGCAGAGATGGAAGCGGCGGAGCCGCGTGGTCCGTTCCGGAATTATTGATTGGGGGAAACCCGCCTCCTGACGCGTGCACAGTAGTCACAGCGTGGATCCGAGGCCGGCCGGTATCGCGAACGGGAGCTGGTGCAGGCCCCCTCGTGGCTGGAAAAGGGATCCGAGGCGAGGCAGCCATTCTCGATTGGCTTCGGGCGTGAACTGTGGCGAGTTCAGCTCGACGCCATTGATGGTCGGAATGTGGGCCGCGAACAGGGCGGCATGGATCGCCGCGAGTCCCGGATTCGTCAGATCCTGCAAGGCGAGCAGAAGCTTGTGTTCGGCCGCCCATGCCGCGACGACCAGCGAGAAGCTGTGTCCTTTGCAGGTCTTGACGGCAAGACCGCTCCAGCCTTGCTCGAGCGCTGCGGGAAGCACGTCGCCGTCGACGAGGCCCTCATCCAACAGCACCGGCTTGAGCCGTGTCGCCTTTCGCCAATCGAACGCGTAGCGGCGAATATCGCGGCCGGTCGGTTGCTCGAGGTAGGCGACAGCCTCGAACGCCTCCGGATCGGCCGCCCGAAGCCGCTCGAGATAGTCGACGACGCTGTCGGCGTCCGGGTTGCCGCCATTGCTGTCGAGCGACAGCCGGAGACGACCGAGACCGAGCGCCTTGACTGCGCGAAAGGTCTCGACCGTCTGCGCCACGTCGGTCGGGCTGTCCTTTCCGGAGAGCTTCAGCTTGAAGCAGTCATAGCCCCCGTTGCGGACGAGCGGCAGCAGCTCGGTCGTCAGAGAGTCGTTCACGCCGACGATCCACCAGGCGGGAAGCGATTTGACCGGCTCGCGGAGGATGCGGCTGATCGCGCGGCAGGCACCGAGCGTCGGAAAATAGCGGTCGGCGGCAGGAATAGGGACTGGCTGCTCGTAGAGCTGGAACGCAGAGCGCCCGAGGGCGATACCCACGGCGTCGTGTATCGCGGCGTCGAAAGGGCTGGCGCACATCAGGCGGGCAAGCACCGGCGGATGGTCCGCTGCGCACATCGCATCATGCAGGCGGAGGCCGAGCTCCAACGGATGTTCCGGCTCGCCCCCACAGAGCGAACCGAGGCGGCGCGCGATGGTCGTGCAGAAGCGTCGGAGTGCGGCGTTCCTTTCCGCGTGTGAAAGCGAGTCATCGGGCCAGGCCCAAAGGTCACTGAGATAAATCGACGCGCGGCCCGTGGCCTCCTTCCCCGCGACGATGACACGGACGGCGGCGCGAGCTTCGGTGAGCTTTGTAATCGGACCGCTGCTTAGCTGAAGGGGTCTGGCAACTGGACGCTCGAGAAACTCGACGTCGGCATACAGGATCTCGGTTCTCATATCGGACGATGTCCTCGTTTACCGGAGGAAATGGACCTCGTCGCCCAGTATCTCGTCAGGCCCTTGCTCGAACACGACGTCCCCGGTGACATTGTCTTCACTTCTCCTTGACAAGCGAAGTGGGCAATTGTGGCGTAAGGACTCAAGAGTCAGTTCATTTTAGGGTTCTGGAGACCTTGACATCCGGAAAACCTCCACTGTAATGTAATGTTACATTGATTCGATTGAATAGACGCGTTGCGTGCCTCGGCGTGAGGTTCGCCTTCTAACTTCTTCGACAACACAATGGGTGTGAAGCGCATCGGAACGGTCGTATCGTCATTGTCAATCTGCCTGGCTGTGGCGACGTGCGTCATGCTGGCCTGGTTTCGGCCCGCAGCAGCAGCGCCGGAGGAGGTCGAGAAACCGAACATCATCTTCATGTGGGCCGACAATCTCGGCTACGGCGACTTGGGGTGCTTCGGATCGGCGAAGCATCGGACACCCAACATCGATCGTATGGCCGACGAAGGCATGAAGTTGACGAACTTCTATGCCGCAGCCACGGTCTGCACGCCGTCGCGCGCCGCGTTGATGACCGGTTCGTATCCGCGTCGTGTCGGCCTCGAGTGGACCGAGCCGGACGGCGTTGTGCTTCGCCCCGTCTCGCCCAACGGCCTGCACCCAGAGGAGGTCACCATTGCCGAGGTGCTCGAGGAGCGCGGGTATGCCACGGCGCACATCGGGAAATGGCACCTGGGTGATCAGCCCGCCTTCCTACCGACGCGCCAGGGCTTTGACTATTACTTCGGCGTTCCCTACAGCGACGATATGACGCCGGACAACGGGCCCCCTGGGAAATGGCCTCCGCTTCCGCTCATGCGTAACGAAGAGGTCATCGAGGCCCCTCCCGATCGAAACCTGCTGACCAGACGAGAGACGGAAGAGACCATACGGTTCATCGAGGACAACAGGGATCGTCCGTTCTTTATCTGGCTTTCCCAGGCCATGCCAGGCAGCACGAATCGGCCGTTTGCCAGCGAGGCGTTTCAAGGTAGAAGCGCGAATGGACCGTACGGAGACGCCGTTGAGGAGCTCGACTGGTCTGTTGGACAGATCCTCCAGGCGCTCGACGACTTGGGGCTCGAGAACAGGACGCTCGTCATCTATACCTCCGACAACGGCGCCGTTGCTCCGTCCCCCAGGCGCCCAGAGGGCCATCATGGCAGTAATGCGCCGCTGTCTGGGTACTGCAACTCAATCAGGATGGAGGGTGGCATGCGCGTCCCCTTTGTGGCGCGCTGGCCTGGCAGGATTCCCGCGGGTCGTGTGTCCGACGAGCTCGCGACGACAATGGATATGCTTCCGACGTTTGCGCATCTCACCGGCGGAAGGCCCCCTCAGGATCGCACGATCGACGGCCGAAACATCTGGCCCCTCCTCGCGGGAGAAGCCGGCGCCAAGTCGCCCCACGTCGCATTCTTCTGCTATCACCGAAGTCATCTGCTCGCCGTGCGCTCCGGTAAGTGGAAGCTCCAGGTGCCCCTTCCAGAGGAGGCCGACGCAGGCGCTGCTGACCAGAAGAATCCAGCGGGTCTCTACGACTTGAGCACGGACATTGCCGAGACACGCGACGTGAGCCGTGAGCACCCGGCCATCGTCGCGCAACTCTCGAAGCTGCTCGAGCACGCTCGTGAGGAGCTCGGCGATGGCCGTCGCGCCGGAGCGGGGCAGCGCCCGGTGGGGCGTGTGGAGAACCCGCAACCCCAATTGCTCGAGAGACAATCGAAATGAGGACTAATCAAGCCCTTGGAACAGATCTCGACCTGTCTCAATCCCAGACAATTATTGTCCAACGATTCTAATTGCGGGCAGATGTAGCGCTTATCTATGCTCCCGAAGCAGGGAGGCGAATACAGGTATGTACCGACGCGAATTCCTGCGCTTCGTCCCGGCCGCGGGATTGTTATCCCGTTCTCTCCTCTCCAGAAGTCAGAGCGGAGCGCACGCCGTACCGCCCCCGCTCTCAGAAGCCCATTTCCCCAGCCGGCTTCACCAGTTCGTCTGGCGAAATTGGGAGCTCGTTAACCTGGAGCGGATGGCGGAGACGGTGCAGGCCGAGTCTGCCGAGCTCCAGGCGATTGCCGATTCAATGGGGCTTCCGGAGAAACGGGTGCTCGACGAGGATCAACGGCGCCGATTCTACATAACAGTCATTCGCCAGAACTGGCATTTGCTGCCGAACCGGCAGATCCAGAAGCTGCTCGGTTGGGATGCTGCGCGCTTCGAGTTCACCCTGAAGGAAGACGACTTCCTCGACCACAAGTTGGGCGCGAAGCCGCAGTGCGCGCCGATTTGGTACCGCACGCCGAGTGAGGAGGAAGCCCGCAAGGCAGCTGCCATCCGCGCGACCGTGCACGAGACATTCGGCGAGGCGTGGTCCCGGCCGGGCGAGCCACCCTTTGCGTTCGTCACGCATCTGAGCGAGGCGAGCTATGGCGACCGACGTGATCCAGGGGCCGAGATCCGAGACGGCGAGATCGACCTCAGCTCCGGCTGGAGGGTCGCACCGGTCACCGGCACGCTCCTCGAGGCCGCCGCGGAACGGCTCACGCGGTATCTACGCCATGCCATGGGCGCGACGATCGCCCCCGACGCCGCCCGGAGGATCGAGCTTGACGTCGATTCCAGTGCAGACGGGATTCATATCGAGACCACCCCGAATCGTATTCGCATTGCCGCCTCGTCGCCGGAGGGCGTCATCCGCGCAGTTGCCCACGTGCAGAACCACCTGGAGAACCGCGGCGGGCCGTTCCTGGAGCCCGGAGCGATCCACCTCGAGGAGACCTGGGACGTTCGATATCTCTATTCGTTCTTTGCGCTATACGGCGATCCCCTCATGGAGCCAGAGGTGGATCCCTTCCCCGACGGTTATCTCGAGAAGCTGGTCCGCGTGGGCATCAACGGCGTCTGGATGCAGGCCGTCCTCAACACGCTCGCGCCGTCCCAAGCGTTTCCGGAGCTCGGCAAAGGCTGGGAGACGCGCCTCGAGAACCTCAACCTGCTCGTCGATCGGGCGGCGCGCTATGGCATCAAGGTCTATCTGTACTTGAATGAGCCGCGCGCGATGCCGGCATCGTTCTTCGACCGCCATCCGGAGGTGCGCGGGTCGTCGCATCGGGGTTTGTGGGCGATGTGCACGAGCGTTCCCCGTGTGCGCGATTGGATCTCCGACAGCCTCGCGCATGTGATGCGGCACACACCGAACCTCGGCGGATTCTTCACCATCTCCATGTCGGAGAACCACACGAACTGCTTTTCACACGGTGGCACCTGGGGAACGGACGCCCCGAATGCGGGCGACTGCCCGCGATGCCCCAAGCGGGCCAGCTGGGACGTCATCGCGGAGCTCTTCACCGCGATGCGCGACGGCATTCGCCGCGAGAGTGCGACTGCCCAGATCGTCCATTGGGACTGGGGATGGGGCGACGCGCTGGCCGAGCGTCTCATTCCGCGGTTGGCAAAGGACGTCGTCGTGCAAAGCGTCAGCGAGTGGGCGGCGCCCTTGGAGCGGGGTGGCGTCAAGACCGAGGTCGGTGAATATTCGATGTCCGTGGTGGGCCCGGGCCCTCGGGCCAGGCGCAACTGGCGCCGCGCTCGTCGGGCAGGGGTGAAGACCGCCGCGAAGGTGCCGTTCAACAACACCTGGGAAATCGCCGCCGTCCCGTATATTCCTGTTCCTGCGCTGGTCCTGCGGCATTGCGAGAATCTCTCGCGCGAGGCGGTCTCCATGCTGATGGTGTCCTGGACCCTGGGTGGCTATCCGTCACCGAATTTGGCGGCGGCGCAAGCCTACTACTATCGGCCGCACGCGTCGCCGGACGAGATCCTCTCGGAAACGGCTGTGGGCCGCTACGGCGCCGTGGCGGCGCCGGACCTCGTGGCGGCTTGGCGCCAGTTCAGCCGCGCCTTTCAGGAGTTTCCGTACGGCGTTCACATGTACCGGATTCCCACGCACCACGGTCCCGCGAATTTACTGCGCCTGAGTCGTGTGGAGCACGAGCCCGGAATGATTCTCTTTCCGCACGACGCGTACGAAGAATGGTCACGCGCGTATCCACCCGAGGTCGTTCAGGCTCAGTTCCGAAAGCTGTCCAGCCTCTGGGCCGAAGGACTGCAGTTGCTCGAGCGCGCAGCCCGCCGGACGCCTCCGTCGCGGCGCCGGGCCGCCGAGCTCGACCTGGCGGTGGCGCATACCTGCCATCGCCATTTCGAAAGCGTCGCCAATCAGGTCGAGTTCTACCGACTCCGCGCGCGCCTCGCGGACCAAACGGGGGACCGTGACGCCGTGCTCCAGCGGATGCGGGAGATTGCGGACGAGGAAGCAAGGCTGGCGACGGCGCAGTTCCACACCGCGCGCGCGCACTCGGTGATTGCCTACGAGGCCTCGAATCACTATTTCTATCGTCCGCTCGATCTTGCCGAGAAAGTGCTCAACTGTAAACGGACGGCTGCTCGTCTCTACCTGACGGACGATGAGCTCCTGCGCCCGGCTTCGTTCGCGAAGCGCCGATAAACCTGGCGCGCCTCGTCGAACTGTGCGAACACGTGGTCTTTCTCCTTCTGCGAGCGCCAACCGGGCCACGCCTCTGCCATCTCCTGCAGCTTGTCGATCCATTGCAGCGCGTACTCCGCCGACGGGCCGTGTCGAATCGGCTGCCGCCCCGTCATCACCCAGACGGGATTCGTGAAGGCCGGCGGGTAGGTCGCATCCAACGGGAACCGCTCCTCGGGCGTGCCTTCATGTCCCACTCGCCAAAGTAGAGTCGATCGCGGCCGAAGGTGTGGTCCCCGGTCACCGCGATCTCCTCGCCGCTCCATCGTCCATCCCGGATGCCGCGGAGGTAAACGTTGAAGTAGCCATTCGGCTTCGTTGAGACATACGCGACCGTCCGGCCGTCAGGCGAGAAGACCGGATCGGTGTAGATGAGCTCGTCGTTGGTCAGAGCGTGGCTCTCGCCGGTTTGCAGGTTGAGAATCTCCAGCTGGATCGTCGTGCCGCCGTCATCGGCCATGTAGATGATCCAGTTCCCGTCGGGTGACCAGTTGGGCGAGGAGTGGTACTTGGAGTTGTATGTGAGCTCTTCTACCTGGCCGGTCTCTGGATCGACTTTCCAGATCGATCCGCTCATGCCCACGGCGATCCATTGCCCATCAGGCGACCAGGCTGGCGCCCACGGCGTCGAGCTGGGGGCAGGAGGGAAGTAGAAGTTGTACATGTAGTTGCCGCCGTGGCTCGACGACGGGTAGGGGGAGGCTGATTGGGCGGCGAGCGAGGTAGTCAGCCACAGCGCTCCCACTACGGCTCCGAGACCCAAGCTCAGACTGTTCATCTCTCCGCGGTTCTTCATGTTGCATCCCTGTGAGGTGCCACGATGCGCGCTGCGCCAGCTCCCCTCACCCTGACCCTCCGGGAGAGGGAATCGTTTGTCCGGGCTGCTCCGGATACCTCAACATCGGACTAGAAATTCTAATTGTGGGACACGGTGGCCATTGTCTATCCTTGCTGGATGTCGCAGTAGGACGTCCGGAGCCGCGAAACAATCGTCCGGATTGACGGGCGAGTGGGGATGCTTCTTCACCATGAACACGCAAATCACAGCCTACCGTTCCTACCGGACCCTGCCGCCGCTGGCCGGAATCTGCTCCTTTGAAGAGGCCGCCCGCCCCGGTCTCTCCGTAGAAGAGAGTGTGCGCCGGCTCAAGCGCCATCACTACGGCTTCAAACGGCTGTTCCAGGTCTTCCAGTCCCGCCTGACGGCCGAACCGGTCTACGAGCTCAAGATGGCATTTAGCTACCATTCACATCTCTGTATGGAGCATGCCAGCGTGTTGCGCCAGCGCGTGGCCGAGATGCGCACCCCGCCCCTGGGCCTGGACGACGTGCCGCATCAGGCCCTCGAGATTTTCTTCGAGGAAATCGAAGCGTCGCCCGACACGACGCATCTTTTGGTCGGACTGTATCAGTACGCGCTGCCGGCCCTGCGGGAAGGTATCAGGCGCCATCTCTCTGACACCAACAAGCTCGCGGATCACCCCACCGTCCGGCTCCTGCGGATCGCTTTGCCTGAAGTTGAGGAAATGATCGACTACGGCCGCGAGGCGGTGCGGTGCTTCGTCGCGGATTCCGAGCTGGAGAGCATGTCGGGTTGGACCGGTTTCCTCGTCCGCGGCCTCCAATCGGCAGGCGCTCTCGATGGTACTTGCGAGGAAGTCCCCCTGTCGGAGGAGCGCCATTTCGAGAAGCGTGCCTATGACGGCGTGCCGCAGCGCGACGAGCGGTTTCCGGACCCCTATAACATGGGGGTGCACGCCGAGGAGTTCCTCTATCATCCCGACTACCCCGAGTGCGACAAGGTCCTCATGATGTTCTACAAGCGACTTCGGGAGATCGATGTCCCGGAAATGATGGCCAGCATCCTGTCGCAGACGCATGGCGAGCCGTGGGACTTTTACCGGGACATGACGCGCCAGCTCTGGGATGAAGCACGGCACGCGATGATGGGCGAGGTAGGATTCGTCTCGCTGGGGATCGATTGGCCACGGCTGGTGATGATCAACCACACCTGGTCCCTCGGTTTGAACATCCAGCTCACGCCTGCTGAGCGCCACGCCGTGCTCTACTTCATCGAGCAGGGCCTCATGAGTCAGAACGGCAAGCGCTTCGAGTGGGAAGTGGGCTCGGCTTCCGACAACCCGCTGGCCAGACTCTTCCAGGACTACGACTGGGCCGATGAGGTCCTCCACGCTCGCATCGGCCGGGATTGGTACGTGAAACGGTTCGAGAGTCAGAAGGCCGCCATGACCCACGGCAGCGATTGCTGGGACAAGGTGTTGATGGGTTGGCGGGAATGGCGGGAACGGGGCTTCACCGAGCACCGCAACTGGTGGCCGGACCTCTATCGCGAGGCCTGCCGCCTCCGCGGTGAGCCACCCGATCCCGACGTGCTCGCCTTCGCCGTGACCTACGAGACCAGCCGTGCCGATCTCCAGCAGCTCCCGTCTGCGCCAGAGTAGCAGCGCGGGCTGCCCGGATGTTGGAGCAGGTCAGTCTTGGCCTCGTGGCTTGCCAGCACTCTCCTCGGTAACGGGGCCCGCAAGCGGAGGGTTCTCGAAATACTCGCCGTCGTTGACGAGGCGTTGGTCGCCGGTGCGCGTCAACTCCGCCATCAACCGCTCATGGAGTGAGCGCCGCACCTGTTCGTACTGTGGGTCATCGGCGACATTCTTCACCTGGTGCGGGTCATTCGCCAGGACGTACAACTCCTCGCGTGGACGTTTGCCGTACGCGAGCTCGTAGAGCGGCCGCCATTGGGCCGTGTCACGCTGGCCGACGAGCCACGCTTTGGTCGGGCCCGCGTCTTCATCGGGGAGCGTCACACGTGTCTCCTCGGTGATCTCTTCCGCCGTGGGTGGATCCTCGCCGTCGAGTCGGTAGGGATCTCCCGCCGGCCAGCGGTTCGGGCGGAAGTTGATGATGTACAGGTATTCAGGTGTACGGATCGCCCGCTGCGGATAGGGGGTGTAGTCTGCCCGGGCGTTCTCCACGTGGCGTTCGCGGCCCGTGAAGACAGCCGTCCACTCGGGATCAACCTGACCGGACTTGTCCGTCTGCAGCACCGGGACGAGGCTGCGTCCGGTCATCGCCTCAGGGATGGAGAGCCCAGCGACTTCGAGAAATGTGGGTGCGAGGTCTGTCAGGGTGACGAGATCATCGACGATGCGGCCGGTCGGTGTCTCCGAGTTACTCCGCTCGTTGAACGCGCCGTCTCCATTGCCCCAGCGGATGGCCAGCGGCACAGCCGTCCCGAAGTCGTACAAGTTGGTCTTGCCATGCGGAAACCCCGGCGGGCCATGGTCGCCGCTGACGACGACCACCGTGTTGTCCAATTCGCCGATCTCTTCGAGCTTTGCTAGCAGCCGGCCGAGCGCTTCATCGAATGCTTGAATCTCACCAAAGTAATCGGCCAGATCCTCCCGTACGACGGGAACGTCTGGAAGGAAGGGAGGAAGCTTTCCTTCTAAGTCATCAGGGTCGATCCCCCAGAGCGCCTTGCCGGAGCCGCGAATCCATTTGCGGTGCACGTTGGTCGGCCCGAACCAGAAGGAGAACGGCTGGCCCGGCTCGCGGTCAGCGAGGAAAGCGTCGAAGTTGGCCATGACTTCGTCATAAAGCGCTTCCTTCGCTGCAGCGACGGTCATGCCCTCCTGGTGCATTTGCGTGACGTGCTGCGAGAACTGGTTGAATCGCCGGCCGGCGTCCTCATAGGCGAACTGCTGCCGGCCGTACGGCGCATCGACAGTTGGGGGAGCTTGTGCCGAGCAACCGTGAACCACACACGCCAGCGCGGCGAGTGCGAGCGTTCTGGAAGCTCTCATCAGTAGTCTTCTCCGTTAAGGCTGCGAGTCACTGAGTGCTGCCACGCTTCGAGCTGGGCCCTCATCGCCTTCGCACGGCTCGTTTCTTGCTCGACCAGGTCATGTGTCTCAGCGGGATCGATTTTGAGATTGAAGAGAGTGGACTTGAAGCCCTCGCCGTCGGGAATCCGATGGAGCTTGTAATCGCCGTCGATCCATGCAGCATGACCGGGCAAGCGGTCGGCGGAATCGCCCTTTGCCGGTGTCCGGGTTTCCAACGGGAGTCGCGCGTCGGGACGGACCGGCTGTCCAGTGCGTTGTTCTTCTGCCAGCTCCTGGAGGAGCTCGCTGCTGCGTACGGGGCGCCCTTGCGCGGGATAGACCCAGAAACCCAAAGGCTTCGATCGTTGCGCCATCTCGCCGTCAATCAGCGGAGCCAAGCTGATGCCATCGAGCAATCTCGCGCGCGGAGCTTCAACGCCGGCGATGTCGAGCACGGTTGGATAGATGTCCACGGTGCTGACGGGGATGTCCGTGGTCCGATGCGTCGTGATCCGAGACGGCCATTCGATGATCCCGGGAACCCGGATGCCGCCTTCCCACAGGTCGCCCTTCTTACCCTTGAGCCCGCCGGTGGATCCAACGGGGATGGCGCCGTTGTCGCTCGTGTACCAAAGCAGTGTGTTGTCTGCGACCCCGAGCGCACGAAGTTGCTGCCGGAGGTGTCCCATGGCGCGATCCATGGCGGTGATCTCGCCAAGAAAGGGCTTCATCTGCTCGGCCTGATCTCTGTACTGCGCGAGGTCTTCGTCCAGGGCCTCGTGCGGAACGTGCGGCGAGCCAAACCAAATCACCGCCAGGAATGGCTGCTTCGCCTGAGCAGCAGAATGAATGAACTTCACCGCCGCGTCCACGATCACCATCGACCCTTCCCCCTGGGTTTTCACTGCCTCACCGTTGTCACTCATCCACGGGTCGAGGTCGTAGAAGTTTGGGCTGGACAACCACGCGTCGAAGCCGCTGCTCCCAGGAGAGACAGGGCTCTCTGTGCGCACCGGGCCGACATGCCACTTGCCGAAGTGTCCAGTCCGATATCCGGCTTCTCTCAGAGCCTCCGCGATCGTGACTTCTTCTGCACGCAGGTCATGTCCCCAGGTAAAGCAACCGAAGCGGTTGGGGTGCCGGCCAGTCAGGACGCTGCAACGTGACGGTGAACAGACCGGCGCCGCCGCGTAGGACCGATCGAAGCGAAGGCCGGAGGCCGCCATCTCATCGAGCGTAGGGGTTTTCAGGACAGAATGGCCGTTGTAGGCCGTATCTCCCCAGCCCTGGTCGTCGGCCATCGCAAGAATGACGTTCGGCTGCTCCGCGGCGCACCCTGGCAGCGCCAGCAATACGACAAGACTCGAGGAATAGATCCACTTGGACACACTTCTAGCGGACCGCGGCCTTCGGCCGCGCTCCCCGACGCTCACTTGACGCACCGAGACTTGACTCAATGAGTCAAGTCTCGGTGCCTCAAGGGTTGTAGCCATTCGCCAGACCATGATGGGGTTAGTCAATCGAATTAATGGAACCTTTTATATGACATGCCGCCCTGAGGTCAAGGTCAGTCGAGTCAGCCGCTTGATGTCTCTTCTTCGTGTGGAGCGTCCTTCTTCATCAGCTCGTACAGCGACCATATGTGCTGATGCAGGCGCGTCTCCCAGTGACGGGCATCCTCGGGAGAATACTCGTAGAACCCATGGCCGCTGCTGCCGCGTGCGCCCTCTGCACTCAACCGCCGAATCGGTTCAGGTGGCACCGCCGCACGGCTCAATGTCGGCAAGAGTCCTTCCATCACGGTGGCATACAGCGCGGGTCCTCCCGAGATATCGATCCACCGCAGCGGACCGCACAACGCCGACCACGTGCCCACACCGTGGCGGAACGCCCGATCGATCGTTGCCGCATCGGCAACACCAGCTTCGATCAGGAACAGCGCTTCTCGGAAGATCGCATAGGCGAGGCGGTTGTTGACAAAGCCCGGAATGTCCTTACGGAGCACCGAAGGGTCCTTGCCAATGCGGCGGCCGAGCTGCGCTGCTGCCGTCATCGCATCCGGCGCGGTGTGCTCGCCTGGCACGAGCTCCAAGAAGCGGCTGGCATGCACCGGCGGGCAGAAATGCATTCCGAGCAGCCGCTCAGGATGGCGTCTTCTTTTCTGCAGCTGGCTGATCGGCAAGGCGGAGGTGTTGGTCCCCAGGAGCGTCGAGGGCGAAACGATCGCCTCGAGCTCGTCGAGCACGGCATGCTTGACTTCGAGGTCTTCGAACACACTCTCGATCACGACCTCACACTCCGCGAGATCGTCGAGCGACGCCGCGGCACGATACCGCGCTGGCCACTCCGCGAGGCGAGCCGCGTCGAAGCCGGCATATCGAACGAGCTCGTCGAGCGCCTCCTGAATACTCGCTCGCGCCTTGGACTGTGCGTCGCTTCGGACATCGTAGCCGACGACGCTGAGCTCATGACCTAACAGGCACCCGGCAATTCCGCGGCCAAGGTAGCCCAGTCCGACGACACCAACCGATTGGACGTCCTTCATGGTTGCTTGCTTCGCTCACCTGTCGAACTGCGACCTCTTGTCCGATACCAGGAATCGATCAGGCGGCCAGATTGACGTTGACTCGCGAAACCGCAGGTTCTGCGAGAGTCCCACGGCGGCGGCTCGCTCCCGATACCAGGTTCGATCAAAGCTTGCGCCCGGATTGACGAGCTCCAGCGGCTTCCGCATCAGCAGGAGCGCTGCCGTTCGGAGGTCGCCTGCGCGACGCAGGCTGGCGACCGGCAGCAGCTCGAGCAGCTCTGCATCCAGGCCGGGATTCCGGCCGGCCAAGTCGACCACCACCCTGTCAGCCTCGCCGGAGACCGCCCCGCCAAGGGCCGCCAATAGACCACAGCGGCCGAGGCCCACCAGTGTCAGAGGATCCTTCGGCCAGCGCGCTCGTGCAAACGCCAGGCCCGTCGCGACGTCTTGGATCTGGGCCAGCCGTTTTCCAAAGGTTGAAACGAATTCGGGGAGATCTGCGGGTGATGCAGGAAGAGCCGCCTGAAGGTCCTTCTCGGACTGAGCAATCCAGTTCTCAATCACTTCCTGGCCCGACAGCGCCTGCTCGGGAAGGATGTGCTCGGGAAACACGCGCAGATCGCCGAGTTGCTTCAGCTCCTGGGTCACCCCGTCGGGATCGGTGATGGGAGGGTTGGGGCTCTTCAGGTGGCGCGCAAACCATGCGTACACGGCCGCGCGAGTCTCCGCATTGTAGTTGTGCCCGGCCGTGACGTGCACGTTGGCAACCTGGTCTTCCGCTCCGTACAGCGCATAGTACTTCTTGAAGATCGGCAGCTCGCGCTCGGGAAAGCTGTGGGTCCACGGATCCTCGGTTGCCGAGGGGAGCAGCAGAGGCTTTGGCGCAAAGGTCGCGCTCAGCTCGATCGTGCTGGTATGTCGCCACAGCCCGCGAGGGTTCTCGCAGCGGCAGCCAGGGTGCTTCGTCGCCCCGATGATGTTGACGGGGGCGGCGGCCTGGATCCGATCGTCCACAGCCATGAGGAGCAGGGTTTGCGTGGCTCCGCCGGACGCCCCGGTCACGCCGATGCGCTGGGCATCGACCTCAGGGAGCGACACGAGAAAATCGATCGCCCTGATACCGTTCCAAAGCTGCAGCCCGGCCAGGCTCAGCCCGTACAGCTCGGCCCGAGGGAAGGCGAAATCGGGCCGGAACAGACGTGCCTCGTACGGAAGCGGCTGGTCCGCCTTCAGCTGGGCTCGGCTCTTCACCCGGTCGTGCGGCAACTGTAGGCTATCGTTGTAGCCGACCATGTCGATGCTCAAGAGGACGAACCCCATGCGCGCTAGATCGATCGCGCGACCTGGGACGCTGCCGCCCTCTTCGTTGTTGAGCCGCCCGTATTGCCAGTGGCCGTGAGCGCTCAGAACCGCCGGGAAGGGGCCGCTTCCAGCCTCCGGGCGATAGAGATTGCCGGTGGCCAAGAACCCCGGCAGACTCTCGAAGTAGACCTTCGCCACCCGGAAGCCGTTTCCCCGCTTCTCATCGAACACCCTGGGGTTCAGAGGAGTCTTGGGGAGTGGAGGCCAGAGACCGGCGCTGTTCAGCGCGATCTCTCGCAGCTCGTTCTTGCGGGCTTCCCACTGCTGGCGGTCCGTGACCTCTGGGATGCGAGCCTCGAAGTGATCCGGATCCATCAGTGATGCTGCCCGCCGGTCCGAGACGGGTTGGGCGGCCGATCCTCCTAGCAGTGTGCAGGGAATCAAGGCGCAGACAAGAATCCAGGCGACGCGTTGATGCTCCAATCGATGCCTCCCCCGGCTAGTCACGGCTGTCACACGAGGCGCTCCATGAGTTCCGGATCGCGAACACTCCCCGTAAAGTCCGGCGACGGGACACCCTCGTCTACCACGACGAAATCGGTCCTGATACGACAAAACATTGCCCGTTCGGCTCCAGCGCCTGCGGTCGCGTCAGAGCCGTAGCGTCTCGCGCTGGGCGTCGCAAAGAGCTCGAGACGAGAGCCACGTCGTCGACATCGCGCACCTCGGCGAAGCCGTGCGCCAGCCCGCGTGCGAAGAAGCGTTCGTCCCAACGGCTGGTGGCACACATGTCGTGCCGGGCTCGCCCCGGGGCGAGCTGCGTGGTGGCCACGCGCTCGCCGCGGGGCACACCGCACCGCAGGACGTGCGCTCGGTCTCTTCCACCGTAGGCGGCCACACATCACGGACCGACACGCGCGCCGATCCATAGGCTGGCGCCGTCTCGCGGACACGCCTCGCGGTCCAGGCGCCGAAGTCCCGCTCCGCTTCGTAGCCATTATGGCGACGGCACCTCAACTGGACATTCTCGGCAGACGCCTCGCCGCCCTTCGCATACGGCACGACATGGTGAAACTCGAGCCACGCCCGCTCGCGACAGCGGTGTCCAGAGGCACTGATGAAGGCACATCGCCCCTCGTCGCGCGCCCAGACTTCGCGCTTGACCGCCGCCGGAATCCACGAGGCACGCCGTGGCCTCGCGTTCACGGGCAGCGAGGCGGGTGACCTCGCGGAGGAGATCCTCATCAGAGAGCGCGTGGAAAGTGGGGTCGACATACCCCATTATACGGACGCGATTTTCGAGGCCGCAGAATGGCTCACCGCGCACGCGAACGCGTCGATCCGTCGTTGCAGTCGCCGTGACCTCCGAACGCCGCTTCCTGGTCAACGTCGCGCCCGAAGAAGCCCATTCTTGCGGCACTCCGTCCCAGAACGCGCGTGCGTGGAAAATCACGTCAAGTACTTTTTGCGACTACTTCACGAAATTCCCCGCCGTCTCCTTCGGAGCCGGACCGTACTTCCGCTCGGGCGTGTGGGTCGCGCGGGCAATCTCCTCGATCCGCTTCACCACGTCTGGGTGATCGACCGCGACGTTCGTCTCCTCGCCGACGTCGGCCGTGAGGTCGTACAGCTCCCAGGTTGGCGCGGCCGTCGGCCGCACCGCCTTCCACTTCCCCCACCGCACCGCCTGCTGAACAACGTTCTGCATCGGTCCCGCCGCTTCCCAATATAGGTGCGGATGCTTTTGCCCTCGATGAACCTCAGCGCCCGCTCGTGGATCGCGTCCTGGGCATACGTGCCGCGCTTCTTCTGCTCGTTCTCCGGGAGCGGGTGGCGCTCCAGATTGTGCATCAGGTAGTACGGGTAGTAGAAGTGGGCTTGCGTCTGGCTGTACTGACCGAACCACACGTCGAAGCCCTGCTTCGCCGCAACGCCGGCGGTGTTCTCCCGGCCGAGCCCCCACTTACCGAACCCGCCGGTCGCGTACCCGGCCTTCTCGAGCACCTCGGCAACGGTGACGTCGGTGTCGTACAGGTAACGGCTGAGGCCGTTGTTGCGGACCGGCGTGTGGCCCGTGTGCTGTCCAGTCATGAGCGTGCTGGTCGTGTCCTCTACGATCCGCAGCATAGAGAAGGGAGACTGTTCCAACAATTAGAAGTCTTAGATAATAGCCGTCTTGCGCCAAGACAGATAGCACGCGCCAGCGAAGCGGAGAACGCACCATGGAGGTCCGACAACTGGAGATGCTGTTGGCGGCAGCCGAGCACGGTTCCTACAGCCGCGCCGGTGAGGCGCTGCACATCTCACACTCGGCGATTCACCGCCAGGTGCGTCTATTGGCTGACGATGTGGGCGATCGGCTCCTGGTGCGCGTCGGCCGCGGCGTGCAGCTCACCGAGACCGGACGCTTGCTCTGCGAGCTGATGCGCACCATCAGGCGTGAGATGCGAGACGCGCGCCGCCGCATCGAAGATCTCCAGCAGCTCGAAGACGGCGATGTGCGGATCGGCACAGGAACCAGTATCTTGTACTTCCTGATCCTCGATGCGTTGCGCGTCCTCCAAGACAAGCATCCCCGCGTGCGCGTCCACATGATGACGGGCACCGCGGAACAGGTGGTGCACAAGATCGCCTGCGGCGATCTGGATCTCGGCGTGGTCTACGAGCGCAGCGAGCTTCGCACCGCGCACGACCTGCACTACGAGCCGCTCTACGTCGAAGAGTTCGTCATCGTCGTTCCAGACGATCACCCATTGGCGAAACGACGCCGCATCTCCATTCGTGAGCTGTGCCGGTTTCCTCTCATCGCGTTCTCCGAAGACAGCCATACGAGGACCCAGGTGCTCGACCCGCTCTTCCAACGGGCGGGGACGCAGCCGAACATCACCATGGAGCTCGAGAACGAAGAGGCCATCGAGAGAATGATGCAAACGAGCGGCAACCCCGGCGTGCTCACGCGCCGCCGAGCGATGACCAGCGGATTCCGGTACCTGCGCCTGGCAGAATCCAAGATTGCGTGTGAGGTCTGGCTCGTCGCCCCTCCTACAGACCGCCTGCCGCACGCCGCTCGGCTGTTCTGCAATCTATGTCGGGACGCGTCACGCCAGCACCATGCTTCGCGGCGCAGCCGCTAACGCTGTTGCCAGGTAGGGCCATTAGCCCTATTGAAATGTAGCGTGACAGTATAATGATTTAATGATTCGTCTCAATCCGAAATGCAGGCGTTTGGGTAACACCGGCGCGTACCCGCGCCGCCTGAAGCAGGGAGGACCATGGCCAGTCTGATCTCTTGGGGTCGATACGCCGCTGTAGGATTGGTCCTCGCGGTTACATTCTTTCAGGCACCGACGTCAGGCCGCACGGCATCTGCGGCTGCCGCTGGCACTTCCACGTCTTCACGTCTGAATATCATCTCCATTGTCACGGACGACCAGGCGTATTGGGCGATGGGCGCGTCTGGAAACCGGGAGATTCGCACGCCAAACATGGATCGGCTGGCGCGCGAGGGGGCACGCTTCGTAAACGCCTTCGTCAGCACACCGGTCTGCTCCCCGAGCCGGGCCTCCTTTCTGACCGGCTTGTACTCGACACAGCTCGGGATCACCGATTGGATCTCGCCACAGGAGGCGGATGCCGGACTGGGCCTACCGCCAGGTGCGGTGACGTGGCCGGAGATCGTACGCCAGCACGGGTATGCGACGGCGTTGGTGGGGAAGTGGCACCTGGGAACCAAGCCACAGTTCCATCCTCGGATGCGCGGGTTCGACCACTTCTTCGGATTCCTCGAAGGCGGCAACCAGCCCATGAACCCAACCTTGGAGGTCGATGGAACCACCCAGACACTCAAAGGGGCCTTGCCCGATCTATTGACCGACGATGCGATCCGGTTTGTAGAAACAAACCGATCACAGCCTTTTGCGCTTCTGCTGCATTTCCGAGCGCCCCACCGGCCGTTCGCACCGGTTCCGGAACAGGATCGAGCCGCGGTGGACGGCCTGGATCCCTCGATCCCGCAGGTTCCAGGGCTCGATGTCGAGCAAGTGAAAGAAGCGACACTGGAGTACTACGCGAGCATTCACTCGATCGATCGCAACCTGGGACGCCTTCTCGAAAAGCTGGAGCAGCTCCAGCTGAACGACAAGACCATTGTGCTCTTCACGAGCGACCACGGTTACAACCTTGGTCATCATGGTCTTTGGAGCAAAGGCAATGCCTTCTGGATGGCCGGAGGGGTCCATGGACCCACGCGACCCAACATGTTCGAAGAGTCGATTCGCGTGCCCCTTTTGATTAGGTGGCCTGGAGTGGTCGAAGCGGGGACGCAGATCGACGCCAGGGTGACCCAGGTGGATACGCTTGCCTCGGTGCTGGGAATGCTTGGGATGTCTCTCCCCGATGGATTACGTCAGGAGGGCAGGGACTTTTCGCCATTGCTGAGAGGACAGTCGCTAGAGTGGCCAACCACCGTATTTGGTCAATATGACCTTCATAACAGCGGACTGGCGTTCATGCGTATGGTTCGGACACCGCAATGGAAGCTCGTGCGCTACTACCATGCAAACTTTCTGGATGAGCTCTATCACCTCGAGAAGGACCCAGAGGAGACGACCAATCTTTACCGGCTGCCGGAGCACCAAGAGATCCGCGAAGATCTCGAATCTCGGCTGCTGGAATGGCAGCGCTCTATCGGAGACCCTGTCCTTGGCGGCGTCCCTCGGCCGCCGTACTAGCATTTCTCCTCGGCTAGTCGCCTTCTGTGCTCTGGCCGTGGCGCTGGCCGGCTGCGGATCTGGAAAGGCGCCCGGGCCGACCAAGCAGGAGCGTCCTTTCACGCCCGAGGTGGAGAAGTTCATTGCCGAGTTCAAGGGCGCCGGCGAAGGAGTCGAGGGCGCCGGAAACGAGCAGCCGTCCTCGCCTGAGGAATCGCTCGAGCACTTTCAGGTGGCCGACGGCCTCGAGATCGACCTGGTGGCCAGCGAGCCGGTGATCCGACAGCCGCTCAATCTCCACTTCGACGAGCGCGGCCGGCTCTGGGTCGTCCAGTATCTTCAATATCCGTTTCCGGCGGGCCTCGAGATCCTCGAATACGATCGCTATCTCCGCGCGGTCTTCGACAAGGTGCCTCCTGCGCCGCCGAATCATGACCGGGGCGCTGACAAGATCACGATTCTCGAGGATACGGACGGCGATGGACGATTCGACTCGCACAAGGACTTCGTCGCCGGCCTGAACATCGCCACCAGCGTGGCGGTCGGGCGTGGAGGGGTCTGGGTGTTGAACCCTCCGTATCTCCTCTTCTATCCCGATCGAAACAGAGACGATGTGCCGGACGGCGATCCGGAGGTGCGCCTGAAGGGCTTCGGCTTGGAGGACACCCACGCTGTCGCGAACAGCCTTCACTGGGGACCGGACGGTTGGCTGTACGGCGCGCAGGGCAGCACGACGACGGCCGACATCAGAGGCATCCACTTCCTGGGGCAGGCGATCTGGCGCTACCATCCCGAGACCGATCGATTCGAGCTGTTCGCCGAGGGGGGCGGCAACACGTGGAGCGTGGAGTTCGATCGGAAGGGCCGGTTGTTCTCCGGGACGAACCACGGCGCGACGCGAGGGGTCCACTATGCGCAGGGCGCTTACTACGAGAAGAACTTCCCCAAGCACGGTCCCCTGACGAATCCATTCGCGCTCGGGCACCTGCCGCATATGTCCCACTCGGGCTATCAGCCTCGCTTCGCGCAGGCCTTCGTCATCAACGAAGGAGCTGCGCTGCCAGGATATGAAGGCCAGATCATCGCCGGAATGGCGCTGACGCGCCGAGTGCAGGCGAGCAGGCTGGTGGCAGACGAGTCGACGTTCAGGACCATCGACACGGAAGCCGTCGTCTCGACCGACAGCCGGTGGTTCAGGCCGGTGGACATCAAGGTCGGTCCAGACGGCGCCGTGTATATCGCGGATTGGCACGACATCCGACTGAGCCACCTCAGCCCGAACGATAACTGGAATCGCTCCGGTGGACGAATCTATCGCCTGCGCGCGGGGCGCACGGCCCCCTTGCCGCCGTTCGACCTGGCTCGACTCGACAACCAAGAGCTGATCGAGCGATTGGCTCATCCGAACAAATGGTTTCGAGAGCAGGCGCGGCGGATCATTGCCGATCGGCGCAATCCCGCGATGGTCCCGGCGCTGAAGAAGCTGCTGGCCGATGCGAAGGGACAGCTCGCGCTGGAGGCGCTGTGGGCGGTGAACCTGAGTGGCGGATTCGACGACAGCTTCGCCGCCCGACAGTTGCGGCATGCCGATCCCTACGTCCGCTATTGGACGGTCAGACTACTCGGAGACGCGCGCAGCGTGTCGCCGGAGATCCAACGAGCGCTGGTTCGGCTGGCTCGCACGGAGCCCATGGTCGAAGTGCGCAGCCAGCTTGCCAGCAGCTGCAAGCGCCTGCCCGCCAAGCAGGCGCTGCCGATTCTTCGTGAGCTCCTGCTGCGCAGCGAGGACGTTCATGATCCGCACATACCACTCCTTCTATGGTGGGCCATCGGGGACAAGGTGTCGTCAGAATCAGAGCTGTTGCTGGACATGCTCGAGGACGGCTCGGTGTGGCAGTCGGCGATCTTCCGCGAGCATGTCGCACGCCGCTTGGGGCGCCGCTTGACGGCCGAGCGCGGCGAGTCCTACTACACATTCAGCGCCGACTATCAGGGCGTCTACTCGGAGTGGAAGAGCAAGTCCGATCCTGACGTCACAGCCCGAAACCATCGCGCCTGTGCCCGGCTGCTCCGGCTTGCGCCGGACCTGCAGGCGGCGGAGCTCGTGGCCCAAGGCATGGACGAAGGGTTGGAGGGGCAGATCATCGAGACCGCCGCGCCTGCGCTCGATGAGACGCTCGCCGATCTGCTCGCGCGTCGAGGAGACAGTCCGGCGTTGGTCAGCCTTGCGTTGCGGCTCGGAAGGAAGGCGATGGTTTCCAAGGGGCTGCAGCTGCTGCAGACGTCCGGAACGGCGGACGACCAGCGCAAGCGATTGATTGCCGCGGTGACCGATGTACAGACGAGGGAAGCTGTGCCGGTGTTCCTCGGCCTGCTCGAACACAGCTCCTTCCAAGCCGTCCACGTTGATCTGTTGCACGCGCTCCAGCGTTTCGAGGATCCTCGAGTCCCGCGCGGTGTGCTGCGTCTCTATCCTCGCATGACAGCGGCGGTTCGCAGCGTTGCGCAGGAGCTCCTGGTGAGCCGGAAGGCTTGGGCCCGTGTGTTACTCGACGCCGTAGACGAAGGCCGGATCCCTGCGCGTGAAGTTACGAAAGCGCGGCGCGCGGCGATCGAGCGATTCGCCGACACGACGCTCGACGCCTTGTTGCAAGAGCATTGGCCGAGACGGGGAGACGGAAAGAGGACGGACGCTCGCTTGCCGGCATCCGCGACCAAAGGGCAAGAGAGTTACCGGCTGGTTTGTGGCTACTGTCATCTGCCGAGCGGTCAAGGCATGCGGGCATCGCTCGTGGGCTCTAAATGGGTGCTCGGGCAGGAGGAGATCCTGGCGCGGATCGTCCTCCACGGCAAGAAGGGCGTGGACGTGGAGATGCCCGCGTTGAAGGATCAGTTGGACAGCGCGCAGATCGCCACCATCCTGTCCTACATCAGGCAGGAGTGGGGGAACCAGGCGCCGCCGGTTCGCTCCGAGACCGTTGACAGGGTCAGGAAGGAGACCGCTGCTCGCAGTACGCCCTGGACTGAGGAGGAGCTGTTGGAGCTGGTGAAGTGAGAGGGGCCTCCATGAATCGCCGGGATCGTACAAGGTCGGGTGAGAAGGGTGGAGGGCTCAACCGCCGCAAGGTGTTGAAGTACGCGGCGGTCGGTGGACTGTTGGGGCCAGGGGTGGCGGAGGCGTTGCCGCAAGCCGCCACGGAACCATCGAACCGGGTGGTCGCTGAGAACAAGCAGACCGGGACGACGGACTGGCAGTTGACGTTCGTGCGGAGCCGCGACTATCGGTCCAAGCTGGTGGAGGGCTACTGCGGGCAGACGAGCGTGCGGGCGGGAGAGACACTGGACGTGTTCGTGAGCGCGGACCCGGCGGCGACGGTGTCTCTCGATATCTATCGGCTGGGGTATTACGGCGGAACGGGCGGACGGCTGATGAGGCGCGTGGGCCCGTTCGCGGTGACGCCGCAGCCCGAGCCGGTGATCGCGGCGCACCGGTTGCGGGAGTGCCGCTGGCGGCCGACGACCGCGGTGCCGATTCCGGAGGACTGGCTGAGCGGGGTCTATCTGGGGAAGCTCTCGTGCGCGGAGCATCGCTATCAAAGTTATGTGATCTTCATCGTGCGCGACGACCGGCGGGCGGACGTGCTGTTTCAGTGCAGCGACACGACGTGGCAGGCGTACAACAAGTGGCCGGACGCGTATTCGCTCTATGACAGCGACCCGCCGGCGCAGCCGCACAGCGCGCGGACGTGGGTCAGCTTCGATCGGCCCTACGGGAAGTATCCGCAGGTGGTGGACCAGCCGCTGTCGCAAGGGTCGGGGGAGTTTCTGTTGTGGGAGCTCCCGCTGTGCTATTGGCTGGAGCGGGAGGGGTACGACGTCACGTACTGGTCGAATGTCGACACGCACGCGGACCCCGCGGGCTTGCGGCGCGTCAAGGTGTTCTTGTCGGTGGGGCACGACGAATACTGGACGCTGGCGATGTTCAACCACGTCAAGCAGGCGGTCGACGAGGGGCTGAGCGCAGGATTCCTCTCCGGGAACGCCATCA
>WHTT01000017.1:0-47637 GCA_009377605.1 Luteitalea sp. | reverse complement strand
AAGCAGGCGGTCGACGAGGGGCTGAGCGCAGGATTCCTCTCCGGGAACGCCATCAAATGGGCCATCGACCTGGCGCCTGCCACGGTCTTGAAGCCGGAGACCATCGATGAGCGAACCGGGTTGACGCGCGGCGGCCAGCGGGTGTCGACGGTGCCGGATCCGGCGGGCCGCCCCCATCGCATCTTCCATCGCGTCGGCCGCTTCGGTGGGCTCAGCGAGGCCGAACGGGCCAGACCAAATTACGCCGCGCCATTCGACTTGGAGCTCCCGAACGAAGGGACGCTCATGGGCGCGCGGAATCCGTTCCCACCGAACGGCTCGGCCGACTGGATCGTCAGCAAGGCGGATCATTGGATCTTCGAAGGAACGGGGATGCGGAACGGCGACCGCATTCCGGGGCTCGTCGGGTGGGAGCATCACGGCGAGCCGGCCGACATCCCCGGCCTCGAGGTGGTGGCGGAAGGGACCACGATCAACAGCGGCGACCTCGAGTCGCCGTATGCGGCGACGGTGTATCCCGGTCCGAGAGGGAATTGGGTCTTCAACGCGGCGACGATTTTCTGGTCGATGGGACTCTCGGCGCCGCCTGGGCTCGTCCCTCCGTACTCGCACTACGGCCGGCCGCACGGTCCCGACAAGCGTGTGCAGCGCATCACGGCAAATTTCCTGACGGCCTGCAAGGCAACACCGGACCGCTGATGTGCGAGTCACGGCGCCGCGCCAGTCGGCACGCGGTGGTCGTTCAGGAGCACGAGGACAGCGGGGCTGTTGGCGACCTGCCGGCGATAGCGCTTCAACAGGTCTCGCGGGACACCGCTGTCATTGAGGCCATTGCCCAAGAGGATGTCGGGCCTGCCGTCGGCGTTGACATCCGCCGCTTCCACGCGCATCCAGCGCCCGCTCGACGTCCCCGGAACCGTATACGGTGTGAAGCGGAAGCTCCCCTGGTTGTCGAGGATCAGGAACGACTCGGGCCGATCGAGCGACCAGTCCGGGAAGTATGACACGACGGCCAGGTCGGAGAGGCCGTTTCGATCGAAGTCCGCGACGGCGGCCTGGATCGCCCCGTACATCGGGTAGAAGTATCGCTCGCGGAACTCGAGGCGCCCCTCGTTTCGGTAGATGCGAATGCCGTGATAGCTCCGCAGGGGAGCGTCTGGAATCTCCATGTTGTTTCCATTGACCGTGACGAGATCCAGACGCCCATCGTCGTCGAGGTCTGCGGCCGCCAGCGCATGGTAGCCGAATCCCGGAGGCTGCTCGAGAATCTGCCGCTGCTCGAATCGCCCCCCACCACGGTTCGTGAAGAGCACCAGCTCGTTGCGGCCCTGGGCCAACAGCACCAGCAGCTCCGGCAACCCATCGTCCGTGAAATCGTGCACCACGGCATTGACCGCGCCGGAGCGATCGATGAGGACGTGCTCGCGATACTCTCCATCGCCGAGGTTCTCGAGCCAGGAGAAGCGCCCGCGGTCGTGATCTCCGAACGCCGAGACGACGATGTCTTCCAGGCCGTCGCCGTCCAGATCCTGGAACAGCGTGTGCGAGATGCGATGGTAGCCGGTCAAGATCGGCTCGATATCGTAACCGTCGCGTGTCCGGCGATACCGGAGAATCTGGCCCCGCATGCGATCGCGATCCAGGTCTCCGATGAGCGTCAGCACGAACCCCTGGGGATCGAAGCGAATGGCGATCGGCTGGCTGCTCACGCGATGCCGCTCACGCAGCGTTCCAGACGGCGTGAAGATCAGCAGCTCCTTCGCCAACCCGTCACCCACGGCCACCTGGCCCCGCACCTTGTCCACCGCGAGCAGTGTGACCAGTGGCGGCTCCATCAGACGAAAGGCTGCCTGCGCGACACGGAAGCGCGAAGCGGCGCTTCGCGGCTCCGGCTTGGCCATCTGGGGCAGGGGCCGCTCCGGCGCGGCGTGCCGGTAGTATGCGCGGATGGCGTCGAAGTCTTGGCGAGACAGCATGGGTCGCCGAGCGACCTGCTCCGTCCGCACCAAGTTGGCGAACGGCGGCTGCCGGTGCTCGTAGCCCAGGAAATTGCCCATCCAGGTCAGGACGAAGTCCCACGTGTCGCGAGGCAGCATCTCCGGCGGCGGATTCAGGTGACAGGAGCTACAGAAGACGCCCGCACGCTGCCTGCCTCGCCGGATGCGCTCTCCATCGATCGTCTCGATGGCGTGCCCGCGCTGAACACTGGGAATGGGCCGGGGCTCCCCAGCATGGAGCCGTAGAAGGCTCGACAGTAACGCACCTGCGATCAAAGGAGTCAGATACCGCAAGAGAACCGCCGGGCGCGCGCCGCCGAGGAGTGTGCCAGGCCCCTCGTTCGATCGATGAGCCTCGGCGGCGCGGATCGGTTGCAGCGCTCGCGAAGCGAGCCCTTTCAGCGTGCGGCAGCGGAAGTCGGCTCGGGGAGCGGACCGAGCTCGATCCTCCGGACGTAGATCTCGGCGCCTTCCGATTGCACCAGGATCTTTCCTCCGGTAAGGGTCGAATGGCTGCCCTTGTTGACGATGACCCCATTGACCATGTAGACGAGGCTGTCGCCTTCGACAAAGGCATCCAGGCGGTTCCATTGTCCGTCGGGATGCTCCACGTCCTCGCGGCCGCGGAAGCCGAGCACGTCCTTCCACTCCGGGTCGCGGCCGTACCAGTCGATCCTCCCGCCTTCGAACTCACGCGGCGTGCCGTCCGGATCCCACTTCCGGTCTTCGCTGACGGTGGCTGTAAGGCGGGGAGTCAGCTGCTTCCCGTCCTGCGTATAACCGCGCACCAGGATGACGTCGCCGGTGCCTCCCTCGATGATTTGAAACTCGACGGATTGCATCCACGGGCCGTTGAAGTCCTCACGGCTGTTTCCGTCGGGTCCCTGGCAATGGAGCAGGACGCCGCTGTCCTTGGTGCGGTCCTTGCGATCGCCCCAGGTCGCCACGCCCCACCGGTACTCGACGACCAAGTGATAGTCTCGATATGCCTTCTCAGTGATGATGCCGCCGTAGTGCTCACCGCTGATGCGGATGGCTGGCGCGCCATCGATTCGATCGACCACGCTGAAGACCCGATCGGGATCCTCATGCTCATGGTCCACCAACCACGTATAGAAGCTCGTGAGGTCCTTGCCGTTGAAGAGCCGGATGACCTCGCTCGGTCTGACGGCCTGCTCGGAACCGGAGGCGATGATGGCGCCGGTTTCCAGGCATCCGACCGTCATGGCAATCGCAACAAGCCAGGTCCGCACGGTTCGCGTCACTATCACCGGCTCGCTCCTTTCAATCCGACTACCGACGGTCGTCCACCTGTCTCCGAGGTCATCAGGCCAACTCTGCGAGCTTCACCGGACGGCGATCGCGGGCGGAGAGGTCTGCCGCGAACACGACGCGATGCGATGCGAAGGCGGCGTCGAAGTTGGTCCAGGGCATCGGCTCGCCGTTGGCCAGGCTGTCGATGAAGGCTTGGAACTGCGGCTGATACGGGTGGTCTGCCACGTCGCCCGAATCGACGAGCGGCGTCCCAAGCGTGCTCCAGCGGTCTTTCAGGAGCCCCTTGAGCCGCTGCGAATAGAACCGATTGTCCAGGAGGCTGCCTTCGCTGCCCACGAGATGGATGTGAAAGTAATAGGGCTGTAGACAATCGACCACTGACGAGACCTTTCCCATACGCCCGTCCGAGAACCTCAGGAGTGTCACCGACGTGGTGTCGTACTCGTACGGCGCGAAGATAGGGCTCGTCGATCGGCCGCTGTAGCTCGTCACCTCCTCCACCTCGCCGCCCATGAAGTGGAGCAACAGGTCGAGGGCATGGCAGCCGGCCGTTAGCAAGCTGCTCCCGCCGAAGTCACGCTTGACGTTCCAAGAGAACTGGCCGTACCAGGGCCCGATGCCATGGTAGTAGTCGACTTCGGCGTAGTGGAGCTCACCGAGCAGGCCCTGATCCAGCGTCGATCGCACTGCGTTCGCGTGCTGGCTGAAACGGAGTTCGAAGCAGACGCAAGCGTGCACCCCAGCGGCTTTGACCGCCGCGGCGACCGCCTTCGCGTTCTCGAAGTCGATCGCGATGGGCTTTTCGATGATGAGGTGCTTGCCCGCCTTCGCCGCGGCGATCGCCTGCTCGGGATGGAGCGGGTGCGGCGTGCAGATGTCGACGATGTCGATCTCGGGGTCTTTCAGCATCGAATCGAGGTCCTGATACACCTTCAGCGGCATACCGACCTGTCGTTCGACGTCCTGCGTGCTCAAGTCGCGACGCGTGCAGACCGCGGTGACACGCGCGCCCTTGACGGAGCTCAGCGCAGCGATGTGCGCGCCGGCGACCCAGCCCAGCCCTACGATGCCGATTTTTCGCTCGCTCATGTGTTCAATCGAATTAATGTAAGGTTTTATCCAAGACGTCCTCAGACGTCAAGAGAAAATCACCGTCTGTTGTCACACGCATCCATCTCATCATACCTGGGTGTGGGCGGTCGTCCAGACCCCCTCGCCGTCCTGCCACCGCCACCCGCTCATGGGGAATGGCAAGACGAGGCGATCCCAGCCGGCTGCTATCCGGTCCCAGGTTTGATCCCAGCTCAGGACGCCGCCGAGCGCGTCGGCCGCTTCCGTGTTGCAGGCGCCGGACGCGCACGCGAAGGCGACGCAGGCTTCGGGAGGGCGACCGCGGAGCAGCGCTGCCAAGAAGCCGGCAAACGTGGCATCTCCGGCGCCCGTGGTCCCCACGACGTCCACGCGAAAGCCGGGCGACCACAACTCGCGGGCGTGCCATTCTTCCGGTCGAGCCGACAGCGCCCGGCCCGGTTCGGCCCAGCGAGAGGCCGGCGCTGTGGCGACGTAGAGTCCGAGGCGGCCCAACTTCAGGCCGGCGATCTTTGGCCCCAGATTCAGGAGGTCGCGGCCGATCGAGCGGACCAGGTCCGGCGCGGCGGCGGCGATGAAGCCGCCGGCATGTCCGCAGAACGCGCGGAACTTGTCCGGGTACAGCGTGTAGATCGTCTCTTCGAAGCTCGGAATGAAGATGTCCACATACGGCAGAGCGCGCGAGAGGATGGTGCGCCAGTCGACGCCGCCGGCAAACGAGGCTTCGTCCGGCATGCTCATGTCCAGCGACGTCGTGACACCGGTCGCCTTGGCGCGCCGAAACAGCTCCACGAGCTCCGCCCCGTCCCGCTCGATCAACCGGCGCATCAACGGTGGGTATCCCAGGTGGAACAGCTTGACGCCGCCGAGCCGCACGTATGCGATGTCTTCGGCAGAGAACGTGTCGTTGCAACCGGGACAATGTAGCACCATCCGGTCGCGTCCCACCGGACTGAGGATGACGCTGTAGGACGTCACGGCGCCTGGGCTCTCGATCATGCCCTGAGCGAGCAACGGATCGTGGCGCCCGACGATCTGCCGGACGGCCTGCCCGAAGAGATCGTTGCCGACCTTGCCCATCAACAGGGTCGCGATCCCAAGACGACGCATCGCCAGGCCGGTGTTGGAGACCGCACCCCCGGTCGAGACAACTGCCTTGCCGATCTCCTGGAGGAAGCCCTCGGCGAAGGCAACGTCGGAGCCCTTGATCTCCGGGATGATGTCGAGACAGATGTGCCCGCCGATGACGGCCTCCGCCTCGCGCCCGAACGAACCGTCTCTCTCAGACGTCAACGGCCGTTCCCTTTCGCTGAGACTCGAGCGCCGACGTCAGCACGCGATGGCTGAGGGCCGTCTCCTCCGGTGTGACACAGTAGAAGGGCTGCTTCATCCGCTCCCGGCCGTTCACCAGCTCGTCGCAGAACGCGGCCCACATCTGCAGGATCGCATCGGGAAATCCGAACTCGAAGATGCCTCCCGTCACCGCGGGATAGCAGCTCTCGTACCCGACGTCGGCGACGTGCCACGCCTGCGGCTGTCCGGACGCGTAGGGGAGCGTCCGGATCTGCTTCGGGAGCTTCGTGCTGAACTCCGCGGAGAAGCGGGTCCCGAAGATTCGGAGGAACCAGGTGTTCATCTCGCCGGGCGCGATGCGCTTTGTCGACAAGATCACGGGGAAGCGATAGCCGTCCATCGGCACTTCGCCGGCGAGGGTGGCGTTGTCCCACGTCTCGCACGGGGCTTGCTCACCCTGCTCGTCCGGCCGCGAGGTCACGATGTTCGAGAGGCAGGCGAAGATCCTATCGGGGAGCCATCCGAAGCGCAGCGGGATGTGCAGCACGTGCATCCCCAGGTCGCCCATGCAGCCGTACTCGCCGTTGTACGCCACGCGCCGCTTCCAATTGATCTTCTTGTGGGGATCCAGGTCGCTGCTGTGATGGAACCCTGCCTCGACCTCGATGATCCGGCCGAAGCGGCCCTCGCGGATGAAGTGCAGCATCCGCTGGGCGCCGGGAAAGAAGGGAAACTCGGACGAGCAGCGCACGACGACGCCGGGGCGCGCCTCGATGGCCTCCAGAATTGATCGGTTCGCTTCGCGATGGATGCCGAAGGGCTTCTCGCCCAGGAGGTGCTTCCCCGCGCGGATGACCGCCTGATAGAGCTCGGCGTGGAGGTGGTGGGGAACGGCGCAGTAGATCGCGTCGATGTCGCTTCGCCCCAGGAGGTCCTCGTGGTTGCTCGTCACAGTGATGCCTGGAATGCTTCGCGAGAACCAGTCGAGGGCGGCGGCGCTCGTGTCGCACACCGCGACGGGCTTCGGCGCGAAGTCCAAGTCGAGCAAGTGGCACCACCGTGCGGAGGCGCTGGCGAACTCGCGCCCCATCATCCCGCCGCCGATGATGCCGAATCGAATCTCTCGCGTGCTCATCGAGCATCCCTGAGGAGCTTCACGGCCTGGGCTGGTGTGGCCGCATCGTGGACGATGGCCATCAACGCCTTGGTCATGCGCGTGGGTTGTGCGTGCTGGATGATGTTGCGGCCGTAGACAATGCCAGACGCGCCCTGTTGCATCACGGCGAAGGTCCGCTCGAGGAGCTCTTCTTCCGGCGCCTTGCCGCCGCCCCTCACCAGCACCGGCACGCCGCCGGCAATCTCGATGACTTCGTGATACCTGGAGACGTCGTCGCAAGGGTCTGCCTTGATCACGTCGGCGCCGAGCTCCACGGCCTGACGCACGAGGGGGAGGATCTTGTCGAGGGTGCCGTCGACCATGTATCCACCCTTGACCTCGTTGGGCTGCATCACGAGCGGCTCCACCATGAGCGGCATTCCCAGCGCTTCGCACCGCGGCTTCAAACGGCTGACGTTCTCCACCGACTGGCGGTGGAGCTCCGGCTGGTCGGGAAGGAGGAGCAGATTGACCACGACGCAGGCAGCGTCGAGGCGAACCGCCCGCTCGACCGCATCCTCGATGAGATAGCTGAACAGCGTGCGCGGGAGCTTCGACCCGTAGACGTTGGCCGCGTCGGTGCGCATCACCAGCGCCGGCTTCACGGGGCCGGGCCGGGACTGCAGGTGCATCGCCTGGCCGGGGCTCAACTGAATCGCGTCGGGCGATGCCTCGACGACGGTGTCGATTGCCCGTGAGATGTTCTCGATGCCGCCGAGGAACGAGCGCTCGTTGAAGAAGCCGTGATCGATAGCGACGTCGAAGCACTTACGGTCGGCGCCGAACAAACGATGAAGTCGCGGTAACGGTTGCATAGTCTCACTTTCGTTTACGTAGCGCAGGCCTTCAGGCCTGCCTTCGAAGAATCGATGTCGTGCGAACGCGATCGACGGCTGCCGAGCCGGCTGCCCGTCGACCGAGTCAATGCCGCCATTGGCGGGCGCAGCGAGGCCGTCACTGCACGGGCGCCACCGGCTTGTGAGGATAGAGCGCGATCAGCAGCTGCTGGACCGCCTCCACCAGCCGCTCCCCTCCGCCTGGAAGGAACCGGGCGCTCGTCACCTCGTAGCCCCCTTCCCAGAAAGCCTTGAGGTTTGGCACGTAGCTGATGGCTCCGTTCCCGGACTGCTCGCTCACGATCATGAAGGGGAACGGCGATCCCGTCTTGATGCTCAGGCCGAGCTCGACGAACGCATCGCCGGGAAACCCGACGAAGGCGACCTCGTCGCCCAGCGTGAACGCCGCAAGGATGATGGCGATCCAAAGCTTCTTCATATCGCTGCCTGCTGCACAACCGCCGATCGGAATCATCTATACGCGGTCTAAAGACCGCGCGCTACGTACGCTCCAGAGATTCTGTAGCGAGGGGTCTTCAGCCCCCTCGTTCTGCGCCATGATTTGCGTCACCCTGTTTAACTGCTGGACGTTGCCGGGTGCGTACATGAGGCTTGAGCGCGTCCTGCAGCCGCGGCCCATGGGGATAGCCATGGCCAAGGTGCTGGCGGAAGCCCTCGGCATGCGCGACGCCGCACTCCTGACCGTAACGGGCCGCCCACTCGGTCATGCGCACCAGATACTCGTCCACGCCGTGATGATCGCGCAGCCACTCTCGCTGCGACGCATGGTGGCTCAACAGCCGACGCTTAGCGTCCATCCGATCACTGACGTCGACGTAGAAGTGGGGGAGGATGCGCTCGCCCAGCGAATCCGTGCCCTCCACGGGATCGGCGTAATAAAGAGCGGGCGTCGCAGGGACCGCCGGTGCTGGCGGCACGCCTCTCGTCTGGTACAGGGGCATCGCAGCCGCGAACACGGCGGCGCGGACGACGCGGGCGGTTTCTTCGTGATCCAGCATGTAGTCCGCCGGTGAATGCGTGATCACGACGTCCGGCACGAACGTCCGGAGCAGCTCCACGATGCTGCGGACGCGGTCTCTGTCGGCGAACACTTCGATGTCGATCGCGCCGGCGCACGCGTACCACGCACCGATGGAATCAGCTGCCGCCTTTGCTTCGGCATACCGGATGCGGGAAATCTCTTCCTTGGTTCGCGTCTCGTTGGAGCCGCAGTCACCGGCGGTCATGGTGACGATACCAGTCTTCCAGCCCTCGGCGGCCAGGTGCAGCAATGTTGCGCCGACCAGAATCTCGGCATCGTCGGGATGTGCCATGACAACGAGCACGCGAGGGGGCGTCTCGGACATCGGCTTTCACATCAGAGGTGGCCACGCCATGTCGCACATGGTCACTGGTTCCTCGCAAACAAATCCTAATGCAGCTCGACAGCAGTGCTGCCAAGGCCGCCGCGGTAGAAGTGGAAGCACACGTTGGGGTGGCGCGCCAGCAGGGACATGGGAACGGAGGTGTCCACGATCCTCTCTGCGATCATCAACGTCGTCAGGCGGAGCCCGAAGGGATTGTCATGAGTGCCGGCATGCCAGATGGACACCTTCTCCGCTTTCCATGTTTCCACCGGGCCGACGGTCACCGCCTGTTGCGGAACCAGCCACAAATTGCCGTTGCCCGACGTCCGTGCGTTCTGAAGGAGCGTGAGGGGATGGAGGTCGACGACGCGGGTCGAGAGCGCGAGATACTCCTCGGGCGACGGCGGCTCGTCCTGATATCGGCCGGTGCGGGGCAACGGATCGTTGAAGGCCCAGTGCTTCACTTCCCCCTGCCCGCCCTGCATCACGGCGCAGTGGATGTGGTCGAAGCTCCGACGGTAGTCGGCAGACTGACAGGTGGGGAAATGGATGTTCTCCGCTGGCATGGCGAGCCGCTTGTCGATCCGATTGAAGCAGAGCTCCAAATTGGTCCGCGCGAAGGAAAGCGGGTGCGACGATGGCACGACCTTCCCGTCGATCGCCCATTCGTCCATGGCCCAGAAGTGCGCGTCTCGCAGGCTGAGCCCCAGCTCGTTGACCAGGCGTGCGACGAGCGGGAGCTGCTCGGTCGGTCCGATCGGACCACAGATGCCCACGGGATTGTCGGCCGTCGAGCGCGACCAGGCCGAGATGTACTCGAGCGCTTCCGCGAGATAGAAGTCTTCGAGGGTGTCGTAGAACCGGATCTGAAATCCCTCGCGTGCCAGGCCGGCCAACCGCTCCGGAGTGAGGTGCGCGGCTTCCTTCAAGACAGCCTCGTCAAGCGTCGTGTAGTCCCACCAGCCCCGCGCGATTTTGCTTGGAGGTCTCATTACGCTATGGCCCCTGAATTTGGTGACCAAACCACGAAGAACACGAAGAATTTCACGACGAAGAGCACGAAGAGCACGAAGAAAGAAGAGCACGAAGAAAACCACTTGAATTCTTCTTCGTGTCCTTCCTTTCTTCGTGTCCTTCGTGTTCGTGGTGAAGACCTTCGTGTCCTTGGTGGTCGAAGTATCTGGAAGGCCTGAAAGGTTTCATTAAATCCAGGCTATACACGTGGTTTGCCCGTGTCAAGATAGATTTCGGTGCGATTTGCCGGCGTGGGATGCGAAGGGTGGACTATGGATGGCGGGTAGATTCCCGGACGACAAGCTCGGGCTCCACCTTGATGGACTCGGGCGTGAACGGTGTCTTGCCCAGTGATGCCTTGACGGCGTCCACCAGGAGCTTGACCCCGACCGAGCCCAAGTCGGACATCGGCTGGCGGATGGTGGTAAGCGGAGGATTATAGCAGCCAGCCATCGACACGTCGTCGAAGCCAATGACAGAACAGTCCTCGGGCACTCTCCTGGACGCGTTGTTGAGAGCCCGAATCACGCCAAAGGCCGTGACATCGTCGAACGCGAGCACTGCCGTGAACTTCTTGCGGCGGCGCAGGAGCTCTTGCGCGAGCTCGAAACCGCTCTCGTAACTGGACGTGGGCTCCTTCACTTCCATGACCAGGCCAGGGTCGATGGCCAGACCGACCTCCTGCGCATAAGTGAGCACACCGTTCCATCGATCGCCGCTGTCGACGATGATCTTCGGGCCGGTGATGAACGCGATCTCCCGGTGTCCCAGCTCATGGAGGTGTTGCAAGGCGAGGCGCCCTCCGGCCTCGTTGTTGACGACGACGGTGCTCATCGAATCCTGTCGAAAGTTGCGGCCAATGATGACCGTCGGAAGCACCCGTTTCCTCAAGACCGCCAACACGTCGATCTCGAGCGACAGCGAGTTGGCGACCGCAATGAGACCTTCAACCCGTCGCGCGAGCAGCATCTCGATGTCGCGCTCGAACCGCTTTCTGTCGTTCTGCGTGTCGGCAAGAACGACGAGATAGGGGGATTCGTCGAGGCCATCCTCGATCCCCTTGAGGATGTTCGCGCAGTACGGGTCCGAGATATCGAAGACCATCACCCCGATCGTATGACTGCGATTGCTTCGGAGAGAGCGCGCATACGGATTGGGATGGTAATTGAGCTTCTCTGCAGCGCTCTTGATCAGGTTCTTCGTTCGCGCAGGAATGTATTGCGCAAGCGGTGCGTCATTCAAGACGATGGAAACCGTCGTTGGAGCGAACCCACTTTCCCGTGCCACGTCTTTGATGGTTACCATTGCCATATCGAAAGCCGCTATCACTGTCACGTTTCATTCTAACCGGTGGTCGCGCGACGGCCAGGGGACCAGAGGGGCACTCCGGGGCCGGCGACCGCCGAGACCACGTGTTGACCTGGGGCCTAAGCTGATATATTAAAAGCATTCAGTGCGAGTATACATCCGCACGGCACTCGCCGTGCACAAACCGTTCTTTCGAGAGTCGAGGTCGAGAAATGGCAGCTGAATCAAAGCAGATCGGGCCGGGAAATATGCTTCGGCGAGCGTCTCGCGTGTGCTGCGACCGTGCGCAGCGAACAGGTTTTGTGCTGTCGCTGTGTCTCCTGATCGCCGCGGTCCCGTCCGACGCGCGCGGCGCGGCGCAAGCATCGGGCAGCTTGCGCGCGGGGGCCGCCACGAGCAACGTCACGCCTTGGCTCGGGCTGTCGATCAACGGCAGCATGCAGGATCGCAAGGTCGAGCACGTCCACGACGAGCTCCATGCCAGGGCGCTCGTGCTGGACGATGGCGCGACCCGCCTCGCGATCGTCGTGGTCGACAGTTGCATGATCCCCCGGCCGGTGTTCGACGAAGCGAAGCGGCTCGTCCACGCCTCCACGGGGATTCCCGTGGCGAACATGCTGACATCGGCGACGCATACGCACTCGGCGCCGACGGCGGGCCCGGTGTTCCAGAGTGATCCGGACCGGAAGTACCTCGAGCTCCTGACCGTCCGCATCGCGGACGCGGTGCGGCGGGCCGTCAACAACGTGGAGCCCGCCGAGATCGCGTGGGGCGTGGGGCGCGTGCCGGATCAGGTGTTCAACCGCCGGTGGAAGATGCGCCCCGGCACCATCCCGCCGAATCCGTTCGGGGAGCAGGACCTCGTCCAGATGAACCCGCCCGTGGGGAGCCCGGATCTCGTGGAGCCGGCCGGTCCCACCGATCCTGATCTGACCATCATCTCAGTGCGTGCCCTGGGCGGCCGCCCCATCGCGCTTTTTGCGAACTACTCGCTGCACTACGTGGGAGGCACGGGAGAAGGTCACGCCTCCGCCGACTACTTCGGCATGTTCGCCCGCCGGATGGAAGAGCGGCTTCGACCCAGTGCGCCGAAGCGACGCGACGGCACGCCGGGGCCCCCTCCGTTCGTCGCCGCTCTGTCGAACGGGACGAGCGGAAACATCAACAACATCAACTTTCGCCAGGCGCGACCGTCGGACGCGCCCTACGTTCAGATGCAGCGCGTTGCGCACGACGTCGCAGACGAGGCGATGCGGGTCTACAAGACGCTCCAGTACGAGCGGGGCGTCGGCTTGGACGCCCGCACGACTGAGTTGACCCTGGGGGTTCGCATGCCGAGCGCCGAGGATCTCGACCGCGCCCGTCGGATCGTCTCGCAGGCCGATGGGCCGAACATGCAAACGCGCGAGGAGATCTACGCCCGCGAGACGCTGTTCCTGAGCGAGTATCCCGCGCGCGTGCCCGTGATCCTCCAGGCGCTGCGCATCGGCTCTCTCGTGATCGGCGCCATCCCGTGCGAGGTTTTCGTCGAGATCGGGCTGGAGCTGAAGCAGAAGAGTCCGTTCACGCACACGTTCACGACCTCCCTCGCCAATGGCTACAACGGGTATCTGCCGACGCCGGAGCATCACGAGCTCGGCGGATACGAGACCTGGCGAGCGAAATCGAGCTATCTCGAGGCCGAAGCGTCTCCGAAGATCGTCAAGGCGCTCCTGGAGCTCTTCCAGAGCCTCCACGCGTCCTGAGCGCGCCTCCAGCCCACCTCCAAACGAGGAAGGACACGAAGGATTTCACCACGAAGAGCACGAAGAGCACGAAGTTTCAAGATCACGAAGAAGAACCAATCAATTTCTTTCTTCGTGTCCTTCGTGCTCTTCGTGGTGAAATCCTTCGTGTCCTTCCTGATCTGACCTCATGGCAGTTCACTTAGCGCGCCGCCGGGGAGCCCCTGGCGGCGCCTTTCGATCCGGCCTTCAAGTACGCGATCAGGTTGGCCAGGTTCTGCGGCGACAGCGCTCGGTCCAAGTCGGGAGGCATGAGAGAGTTGGGCGATGCCGTCATCGACACGATGTTGGTCCGCAGAATCACCGATGGCTGGTTGGCGGTGTCGCGCAGCGTGATGCTGGTGGCTGACTCCGACTCGAGCAGACCAGAGAGCGTCCTTCCGTCGCGCGTCTCCACGATGTACGCATCGTAGCCGGGCGTGATCTCGTAATCCGGTACCAGCACATGCAGCAGGATGGCATCGGCGGGTTGGTTGCTGATGCCGCTCAAGTCGGGCCCCAGGCGCCGTCCGCGCCCGCCGAACGCATGACAGGCGGCGCAGTAGGTGGCGAAGGTTTGCTTGCCGGCAACCGGATCGCCGGTCGCGCTCGAGACCTTCGGACGCAGCTGTTCGTAGATCTGCATCCGATCACCAGATTCCATGTCGGCGAGCACCTTCGTGGCTCGCTCGCGAATCGCGGCATCCTTGTGTGTGAGGAGCTGTGTGCGCCGCGAGGGGCCGAGCGCTGCAGCCGCCACGTTGCCCTGCTCGATTGCGCCCAGGAGCGCGTCGAGGTGCATGGTCTCCGCCATGAGCACGGAGAGCACCGTTTCCCTGACCTGTCGAGTGTAGGTGTTCCAGCGCTCTCGCGTCACCAACGACCGGCCGGCCGCCGGGGCGTGCAGCCGACCGAGCGATCGAACCGCCGCTGTCTGGATCTCGGACGCGTGCTGCGGCTCCAACAAGCGCTCCAACGTCTTCCCGCCCGCAGCGTACGTCCCGTGACCGAGCAGCTCGATCGCCGCCCGACGGAGATCGACCGGCTGCGTCTCGTCCAGCGCGACCGCGGAGGAGCGCCGCAGCAGCACCTCGAGCCGCGTCCTCGCTTCCCCCGCCTTCGGCGTGTCCGGGGCGACGAGCGCGTCCAACGGGGAACCCTTCTCTCGGGCCAGCCCGCGCGTCCGGAGCCCTTCGGCGATGCCGGACAGCGCCGCGGGCTGCCACGCGAAGTCGTTGTCCGGATCGGTGATGTGCAGGAAGAGATCCAAGCATCGCTCTGGAGACTCGCCCGCCCCGAAGAGCTGACCGAGGTCCTGCATGACCGCGGCCGTGACCTCGGTCGGCGTCGGACCTGCAGCAGCGAACGCTCGTAGGAAGTCGTTCGCGCGGCCGCCGATCGAGCTGAGCACCGCCACGCGCGGCCACAGCTCGGCGCCGTCCCGGCGCGCCAGATCGACGAGCGCCTTCGTGGCTCCGGGATCGCCGCTCTCTCCGAGGGCGAGGGCGACCCGGAACCGGACACGGTTGTCACGATCGTCGGCCAGGCGAAGGATCGCCGCCAGGATCTCGCCCGACTCGACGAGCCGCGGCTCGGCCAGGCGGACGGCATTTTCGCGCACGCGCGGATCCCCATCCGCGAGTCCGTGCAGCACGTCTTCCTTGCGGAGCGCCTCAAGCCCGTCCAACGTCCACAACGCGTGGGTGCGCGCGGAGGCGCTCACGCCCTCGCGCACGAGACGCCGCAGGTGCGGGATCGCCGCGCGGGCCCGGCGCTCGATCAGGAGCCGCTGGGCCGTCTCGCGCCACCACGCGTTCGGATGCTCGAGCGTCCGAGACAGCTCCTCGACCGAGGCGTGCGCCAGATCGAACGGCTCGCGGCGCCCCTTCCAATCCGCGGCCACGATGCGGTAGATGCGACCGTATTCCCGCCCCGACTGGAAGTCCAGCAGCGCGCGGCTCGCTTCCGGCACGTACTGGGGATGGTCGATGTTCTCGCGGTACATGTCTACGATGTAGAGCGCGCCGTCCGGACCATTGGCCGCGAACACGGGCCTGAACCAGTTGTCCGGCGAGGCCAGAAAGTCGACGCCTTGCCGCGCGGGTGTGGACGTGTAGGTGGCTCCACTCGGGCGCCACACCTGCCGCTGGACCAGGTTCTGGGCCGACTCGCAGATGAAGATGCTCCCGTCGTGATCCTTCGGCAGCGCGTCGCCGCGGTGGAGGTGGACACCGCTCGCCGCCGTGAAGGTGCCCGCGTGCGGCGTGCTCATCAGGTCGGGATGAAACGATGCGGTCGTCATATCGGCGCTGATCGGCCAGACGACCGCCTCTGGACCGACCGTGGAGACCTCCTGCACGGTCTCGGAGAACGCCAGATGCGGGTTGCGCTTCAAATACCCTGGCTCCATGACGACATGCCAGACGGGGTGGCGGTTGGCGCAGATAAAGCGGCGGCCGAAGTCATCGAAGGTCAGCCCATATTGTCCCTGGCCGCCGGTTAACTGGAATTCGAACGTGACGGGATCGAAGCGAGAATCGCTCGTGGCGAACTCCACGGGCGCGCGGTCCGGATGATCCGGAGCGGTGACCTTGCCGCCGTTGAGGCCGCTCGTCAGGTAGACCCAGTTGTCGATGCCGAGCGTGGGATGACTGAATCGGATCTGCGCGGTCCGCGTGGTGTTGAATCCCGTGAGCACCACCTTCCGGACGTCGGCTCGGCCGTCGCCGTCGGTATCCTGCAAGTAGAAGAGGTCGGGCGCGCAGGTGACGAAGACGCCGCCGTTCCACGGCATGATTCCGTTGGGATATGTGAGGCCCTTCGCAAAGTCGGTCCGCTTGTCGTACCGACCATCCCCGTCGACGTCCTCGAGCAGGGCGATGGTGCCTCTCGCCGGCGGGTCAGCCTTCGAGCCGTCTATGGGATCCGGATAGCCGCGGTTCTCGGCGACATACAGGCGCCCGCGCTCATCGAACGCCATCGCGACCGGATCCACGACCAGCGGCTCGGCGGCGACGAGCTCGATGCGGTAACCCGGCTCGAGCTGAAAGGTCGCCAACGCCTCCTCGGGCGAGAGCGGCCCGGTGGGAGCGCGCCGCGAGCCGTGGAGGCTTCCTCCGAGCACGAGGAAGGCGACGAGGAGGGCGGAGCTTGGCTTCATGACGTGATTGCTAGTGACAGGGCTGGTGGGCTGCAACCGCTGAATCGGTCGCGATATCGTACGCGCTCATTTCTTGACATACGTAGCGCGCGGGCTTCAGCCCGCGCGTCGCGGGGCCTGAAGGCCCCGCGCTACACTTCATGATTGCTAGCGTGCCGCGCTTGCAGTGCCCGCCGGCTTCAGCTCGTCGAGCATGGCCAGCATTGTCGACACGATCTTCGGCGCCGCTTGGACTTCGACACGGTTGGTCCCGAGCCACGTCTCGTAGCCGCCGAGCTCGTGATGGTGCACGGTCGGCAGATAGCCGAAGGCGCCGTTGGCGATCGAGATGGTGCACGTATCGGGGAACGGGCTCTTCTCCTTGATCTCCAGCCCCATCTCCACGAACACCTCGAAGGGAATGGCCGTGATCGCCAGGTCGCCGATCCGCACCGCTTGCAGCACGATATCGACTCGGGGCGGCGCCTCGACGATCTGCAGAATCCGCTTGGCGTAGGTGCGCTCCCGGATGTGGCCCTGCGGCGCATCCTCCGGACGCGCGAGGATATCCCGAGCACGCGCGGTCATGGCCTCGTCTGGCCGCCGTGCCTCCAGGGTCAGCTCACGCTGGATCATGCCGAGCGGGACCCGATCGTCGTAGGGGATCTCCTGCAGCGCTCGGAAGACCTCTCCCGCCACTTGGTTGGCTACCACATTCATGCGGCCGTAGGGTGGGAGCTTCGCCTGGCCCCCCGCGAAGTTGATGTTGTTGATGTTGCCACTGGTGCCGTTGGACATCATGGCGACAAAGGGAGGATCCTGCGCGTCCGCGCCGAGCAGACGGCTCATGCGCTCGGCGAAGACCCCAAAATAGTCGGCCGAGATGTGGCCCGTCGGCACGCCACCGACGTAGTGGAGCGAGTAGTTGGCGAGGAGCGCGATGGGGCGGCCCTCGGGCGTTCTGACGGAGAGGAAGCGAATCTCCGGATCGGTGGGGCCGGCCGGCTTCAAGAGATTGGGGTTGCCCACGCCCGGATTCATTTGGACCTTGTCGACGCCGCCAAAGGGATTGGTCAGATCCGCGCCCGGCTTCATGAACCAACGCCGATTGAAGACCTGCTCGGGAAGACTCCCGGATCCCCATCCGATCTGGGCCGGCTGGAGGTTGTTAATGGCGCGCTGGACCCCATCGGCGATACGACCCGCGAGGAACCGCTGGTAGTCGTCGAGCGGGCTCGATTCGTCGTAGCGGTTCTTTCCGCGTGCGGTGCTGGCGGAGTGCGTGTGCGTGGAGGCGATGAGGAGCTGCTCGGGGCGAAGGCCGGCGCGCTCGAAGGTGAGCCGCTTCGCTTCCTCGATGACGTGGCTCGGAATCCCGACGTTGTCCGCCAGGACAATACCGATCCGGGTGCGACCGTCGTCGAGGACGAGGCAGCGAGCGTAGAGCTCGTCGTGGATGTGAGTGGCCGGCTTCGGGCTCCAGCCGCCCACGATCAGCTCTCCGAGCGGAGGCGTGATGTTGCTGGCTGCGGCCCCTGCCTGCAGGCGCCGATCCGGGTCGTCTTGGGCCGCGAGCGGCAGGGGCGTCAGCAGGGGCGTCAGCAGGAAGACGAGCGCGGCAGTCGTGATGGCGGCCGCCTTCCGTCGATATACAGCGGAGCGAAGCATGTCGATCGTTTCCATGGCTACCACCGGAGGCGCAGGGTCATTTCCATCATGCGCGAGCCCGAGTTCTCGCGCCCGCTGCGCACGGCCGTTACCTCGCCGGGGTTCGCCGCGTTGATGTCGCTGCGCGGGTAATTGAACTGCGGCGTGTTGAAGAGGTTCGACACGCCGAGCACGTACTCGAGATTCACACCGCCCCGCAGGGAGAACCGCTTCACGAGGCTCAGGTGGTGCAGGTTGAGGCCGGGTCCCTCCAGGATGTTCACGCCGGCGGTGCCGAAGAAGCCGGGCTGCGGCACCGCAAAGCAGCTCGCGTCGAACCAGCGCTCCACCGTTCGCTCGCCGCGCGGCAGAGTGCCGTCGCAGGTCCGGTCCGGACGCCCGCCCACGGTGTCGGTGTTCGACGGATCGGCGCCGGAGAAGGTGGGAGAGAAGTACTGGCCCGTCTGGAAGTAGGTGACCGTCACGATCGTCCAGTTGCCGGCGAGCGCGTCGACAAACGGAGAGGCGTCGGAGAGGAACGGCCGTCCGCGTCCCCAGGGCAGATCGATCACCGTGTTGACGATCGCTTTGTGCCTGGCGCTGTACTGCTCCCGGTGCCACTCGTTCGGCACATAGGGGTTCTCCAGGCTCAGGAAGTTGGAGCGGTTGGACTGGAGCGTGTAGTGGACGTCGAAGGTTACCAGCCCGGCGCGCCGATTGACCTGCGCCTGGAAGGCGTCGTAGTTGCTGGCGCCGTTCTCGCGGACGACCGAGGCCGAGATGAACTGCGAATACGGCCGCCTTTCCTGGTCGAAGGGCACCAAGCTGGGCTCGGGCTTGTTGATGTTGAGATTGTAGTTCAACCCCCGGCTCCGCGAGCCGATATAGGACAGGCGGACACCGATCTTGCCGAATTGCCGCTCGGCACTGGCGCTGAACTGATGGATGGCGCCTTGCCGCGTTTCGGACGGGAAGCCGCGAATGCTCTGCGACGGGATCTCGGCCGAGGCGAGATCGGCGGGGAATGGCGTGGGGAAGGCGAACCACGGCCGCCCATCCACGACCTCATTGATGTACGTCTCGGCGATCTGGAAGGGGCCGCTGCCCTGCAGCCGATCGAAGTATCCGATCTGCTCCGTGAAGACGCCGTAGCTGCCGCGCACGACGAGGTCGTCTTTCAAGCGGTAGGCCAGGGCGAGCCGAGGCCGGATGTTGGTCCATTTGATGTCGGGAACGACGTCGCCGCCGCGGACGGTGATGTTCTCGGGGTAGAGCGGGCTCACGGCGGACATCGCGTCGGCGGGCACGATGACGTCACCTGTCGCCTGATCCCAGTTGAACTGGAGGCCGTCGTCAAAGCGTGGCGAGGTGAAGATGTCCCATCGCACGCCGTAGTCGAGCGTCAGACGGGAGGTGGCCTTGTAGGTATCCATCGCGAAGAAGCCCATCTCATACGCCGCCTGCCTACGATTGGTCAGCGGATCCAGCCGCTCGCTCGAGTGCGGCAGGCCGAGCAGGAAGTCGGCATACGCGTCGCCCGTGAAGCGCCCGTTGAAGTTGAACCGCCCGTAGGTGGGCTCGGGAATCGATCCGTCGAACTGGCTCACTCGCCGGACGTCGCCGCCGAACTTCCAGACGTGCTGTCCGCGGGCCCAGGTCACCGTGTTCGAGATGTTGATCTGGTGGTTGTCCTCCTTGACACCGCCGGCGATGGTCTCGAGCGCCGTCATGCCCGTGATGTCTATCCTCGGGAAGCCCATGGCCTGGAGCCCGCGAGGATTGACGCCCTGCAGCCCGATCGCGTCGACGACCTCGTCACCGCGGCGCGGCGTGAAGCCGTCGACTTCGGTGCCGTCCTCGACGAAGTCCCACAGCCATCCGGCGCGAAACGTGTTGACCAGGTTCGACGAGAACACGTGCGTGTTCGAGAAGACCGTGCCTCGATGCCACCTGACGCGCGTCCAGTCGAATCCCGGCAGGCCGCGCTTGAGCACGTAGGGCGTATACCGCTGGATATAGCGCCCGTAGAGCGAGTTCTTCTCCGTGACCTGATGGTCGATCCGCACCATGGGATAGTCGGCGCGGTAGAGATCGTCTGGATACGGATGCTCGAACCCGAGGTTGTTGACGAGCGTATTGGCGTCGCCGAGGTTCGGCGCCGGGATGTATTGCTCCTGGACCTGCGCGGAGAGCGGGTTGATCCGGTCGCGTGGAATGACGTTGCCGGGGAATGGGCGGCCAGTCCGCGGATCGATGAGCGGCGTGGCGTTCGGCCCCTCCAGCAATTGCGAGAAGTCCCCGTCGCGCATCGCCGCGGTCGCGACGGTAGAGCGATTGAACGATGCCGAAGGAATGTTCTGATGGAAGTAGGAGGCGTAGAAGAACGTGCGGTCCCGGAAGATAGGCCCCGAGGCGTCGAAGTGGACCTTGTGCTCGCGGGCGGGCAGCTTGGTCGGGTCGAAGAAGCTCCGGGCGTTCAGCGCCGAATTGAAGTGCGTGTAGAAAAGGCTGCCGCGGAAGTCGTTCGACCCGCTCTTCGAGATCATGTTGAACGACGAGACACGCGCCTGATCCGCGGTGTTCCCGACCGCTGTGACCGTCAGCTCGGTGAAGTCCATCATGTTGTTGATGAGATTCACCGTGCCGTCCTCATAGACGCCGTCCATCCCGAGCGCGTTCTGCGAGGCAGGCTGGCCGGCCATCCGGAGCGACCAGCTTCCCATCTGGCTCTCGATGCCCGGCAGCGTCGTCAGCAGCGACTGCGGGTAGTAGGTGTTGACGAGCGGGCTGGCGTCGAACAGCTCCTCGGTGAACTTGGACGAAATGTCGCCGCTATCGGTCGTGATCACGGCGGCGCCGGCTTCCACCACCACCTGGTCGCTCAGCTCGCCGAGCTGGAGGACGATGTCGAGGCGGCGGGTTTGTGAGCCGTCGAGCAAGACGCTGTCGGCGACGAAGGTGCGGAATCCCGAGAGCTCCGCTCGCACCTGGTAGGTGCTCGGGTGAAGATCCGGCGCTTCGTAGTCTCCGCTGTTGTTCGATACGACGGTGCGCACGCGGACGTTCGTTCCGACGTCGGTGATCGTCACCGTGGCTCCGGGGATGACGCCTCCGCTCTGATCGGTCACCGTCCCTCGAATGGTGGACAGCGCTTGAGCGGCGGCGGTCGCGGAGGCCATGAGACTGAGGAGCACGACGCTCAGCGACAGCGCTGAGCGCATCAGAATGCGACGGGCGCTTTTGGGACCGGTCATCGTCGTTGTCATGGCGCCTCGAACCTCAAAGCTTGGGGCAGGGTGTCTCCAGAGAGGGGATTGAAGCGATTTATGAAAAGGATTCAAGCAGATTTGGCCTGCGGTGTCAACTACTCCGGGCGCTCAGATGAATTCCGGGCTTACCTTTAGGGGAAAGCAGCGCGCTGAAGGGGGCGTCGCGACAGAATCGCGGCTTGGCAGGCGGACGCGGCAGGCATGACGCGCGCGAAACCTACGGCTCCTCGACTTTCAGGATCTGATCAGCCTCGATCCCCTCCAACACCTGAACGACGCCGCTTGGCCAGCGCACCTCGAGCTTCTTGATGCGCTCCTCGTCGCCCAAGCCGAAATGGAGGCGGATGTCGTTGCTGCTCAGATAGCTCGCGGCGTTGTTGATCTCTCGTACTTGCACGCCTCGCGCCGTCTCGACGCGCACGACGGCGCCGAGCCCGAACCGGTTGCTGCGGCGTCCGCGTGCCTCGACGAGCAGCCAGTGACCGGTAGACGACGTGTTTTGCAAGAGAACCGGCCGATCGTCGAGGTTTGCGATCGCCACGTCCAGCGCGCCGTCGTTGTTGAAGTCACCAACCGCGAGCCCGCGACCCACGCGTGTGATCTCGAGGCCGGATCCCGCCTGGGCGGAGATGTCGGCGAAGCGGCCGCCGTCGTTTCTGTACAGCAGGTCGCGCTGCGCGTGCGTGAGCTGCGGTTGGTACAGCTGCACGTTGTCGATGACGTGCCCATTGGCGACATAGATATCGAGGTCGGCGTCGTTGTCGACGTCGAACAGCCGGGTACCGAACCCCAGCGGCCAGTAGCCGCTGCCCAGACCAACCGCCTCGGACGCATCCTCGAACGCGAAATCTCCGCGATTGACGTACAGCGTGTTCAGCTCGGCGGAGAAGTTCGTGACGAACAAGTCCTGCGCCTCGTCACCGTTGACGTCGCCGCAGTCAGTTCCCATGCCTGCCTGCGGTTTTCCATTCAGGTCGTAGCCGACGCCAGCGCCGTAGCCCACGTCTCGAAAGGTCCCGTCACCGTTGTTGCGGTAGAGGAAGTTGCGGACGAGATCGTTGGCCACGTAGATGTCCACGTGGCCGTCGCCGTTCACGTCGCAGAACGTCACGCCGAGGCCCTTTCCGCCCGGGTTCGCGATGCCCGCCTCCGTGGAGACGTCGGTGAAGGTGCCGTCGCCGTCGTTGCGGAAGAGCCGATCCGAGACGCCGTCGAACATCGTCGGGGTACAGTACATCCGGTAGCCCTTCTTCTTGAAGCCGCAGTACGGATTGTCGGCGGCATCAGAGTCGACGTAGTTCACGACGTAGAGATCCAGGTCGCCGTCGCGATCGTAGTCGAAGAACCCGGCGCTGCTGCTCCACTCGGTTCCTCCCGCGACGCCGGCTTCCGCCGTGACGTCGGTGAAGCTGCCATCGCCGTTGTTGCGGTAGAGGATGTTCGGCCCGAAGTTGGTGACGTACAGATCCAGCCAGCCGTCGTTGTCGAAGTCGCCCACGGCGACTCCTGTACCGTAGCCGCCTCCTCCCGCTACCGCCGCGCGCGCGGTGACATCGGTGAACCGCCCGCGGCCGTCGTTTCGGTACAGCACGTTGCCTGGCGAGGCAGCGCGACGGCCAACGGCGGCGCCGTTCACGAAATAGAGGTCGAGAAAGCCGTCGTTGTCGTAGTCGATCCAGGCAACACCCGACCCGAACGTCTCGACCATCAGCTTGTCGTCGGTCGCGCCGCTCTCGTGAACGAACGTGATGCCGGCTTCGCGGGCGACATCCACCAGCTTCACGGCGGCGTCCCCGGTCGGCGATCCGGCCGCGGACCATCCGCGGAGTGACGTGAGGAGCGCCAGCAGAAGGATCGAAACCCACGCCGCGGTCATCGACGGGGCGGTACGCGGTCGATGAGGGCTCATTGTGGGCGTTTTGGATCTCCGATGGAGGAGTGAAGATCGGTTAACCGCTGCCGCGCTTCTTGATGCGCCGGATCGATCTCAATGGCGCGCCGATACGCCTGGCGCGCCTCGTCTTTGCGTCCTTTCATCCGATTCGCCTCACCCGTCAAGAAGTAGACCTCTGCTTCCAGCTCCTGGAAGTACGCGGAGCTCAGCATCTCGCTTCCCTCGGGGAACACCCCCTCGAGCTGGTCGAGCGCCTTGTCCACGTCGTTCTGCCGGAGATAGGCTCGCGCCAGCTCGACACGCCCCTTCGCGCTCGAAGGATCCAGCGCGATCGCCTTCTGCAAAACCTGCGTGGCGTCTTGGGGCCTTCCGGCTCGAAGGTACAACTCCCCGAGCGTCTGGAGTATTTCGGGCAGCATGGGCTCTGCGTGAAGTGCCGGCTCCAGTTGGCGCAGCGCCTCTTCCGGCCGGTCCAGATCCAGGGACGCACGCGCCAGTTGGAGCCGTGCGAGCGACAGGCTCGGCGCGAGCTCCAACGCCCGTCCGGCGAGCTCCAAGGCACGCTGTGGATCTCCGAGCAAGCGGTGGGCCTCTGCGAGAAGCGAGAGGAAAAGCGGTTGATCGGGCAATCCTTTCAAGCCCTCCTCCAGCTCCTCTCGTGCGCGGCCGTAGCGTCCGAGATCGAGGTAGATCCGTGCGAGTGCGAAGCGTGCCCAATGCAATCGCGGATCGAGCGCGAGGGCTTGGCGCAGCTCCGCCTGCGCCTCGCCGATGAGCTCTGGGGTTGCGCGCGAGCGGAACGCCACGCCAAGCAGCATGTGCGCCTCCGCCGATTGCGCATCTTCGGCCAACAGCTCCTTCAACAGCGGGATCGCCTGGTCGTGGCGTCCGCCGCGCACCTGCTCCCGTGCGCGTGCGAGGCGCTCCTCGAACGACGCGGACCGTTGGCTCGAGGAGCCGGCGCTCACCGCCGCGAGATGCGGGCGCAGGCCAAAGGCGGGCCGTGCGCGGATTGCGTCTGGAGCCATCTCGCCGCCTCCGCACGGCGGCGCGATTAGCAGTGGCGCCAGGCCGGCGACCACCAAATGGAGCATACGGGTGGATTATAGCAGCCGCTTGACGCGGCTCCGGCCTTGATAAAAGCTTATAATAATTCGTTTGAATACGTCGAGGGCTCCGCCGCCGCAAACGAGCGGCCGAGTCGATCCCGGCAGTGGAAGAACGTAAGGGACCCTGCCGGCACGTGCAGGGTCTGTGGAGAAGGGCCATGGATACACCGCATCGCACAAGAGCAAGCCAAGCGATCGCTCTTCGTTCTCGTTGGCAGTGCGGCGCTTTCGTCCTCATCCTGGGACTCGTGCTCGCGACCGGCGTCCGAGGGCAGTCGGCGCTGTCCACGATTCGCGGAACCGTCGTTGATTCCTCGGATGCCGTCGTTCCCGGGGTTGCTTTGGTCGTGACCGAAGTGAGCACGAACGTGCGGGCGCGCAGCGTCGTGTCCGACGACCGCGGTAACTATGAGATTCCCGACTTGAAACCTGGCATCTACCGGCTGACGGCGGAGCTGGCGGGCTTCAAGTCGTTCGTTGCAGAGAGTATCGTGCTCGACAGCGGACAGGTCCGGCGCATCGACATCGCGCTCGAGATCGGCGAGCCTGCCGAGCATGTAACAGTGGAGTCCGGATCGGCCGTCATCACCACCGACACGGGCACCGTCAGCGGAGCGGTGAGCTCGCTCCAGTACAAGGACGCGCCCATCGTGGACGTAATTCCGTATCCAGGCTGGCAGGGCATGCTCAGCACCCTGCCAGGGGTCGTGGGCCAGGGCTGGAACGTCTCCATCGCGGGCCAGAGCGGAACGGGGATCACCCTGCAGGACGATGGCGTGCAGAACGACCGGTCAGGCAACCAGTCGGTGAACATGAACACCTACGAAGAGGTCAGGGTCGTCACGGTGAACAACAGCGCCGACCAGGCGCGTGCCGCCAGCCTCAACACGACGACCAAGCGCGGTTCCAATAGCTTCAGGGGAACGGCGTACTACAAGCACACGAATTCCGCGCTCGGCGCCCGAAGCTTCTTCGCGCCAGAGAAGACGCCCTACAAGTTTCACGATGCCTACGTCGAGCTCGGTGGTCCGGTCATCCGCGACCGGACGTTCTTCTACGTCGGCTGGACGCACATCGACGTGCCCGCGAGCTCGTTCCCGATTGCGAGCGTTCCGACCCAGGAGATGCGCCGTAGCGACTTCTCGCAGTTCAGCCAGCGCATCGTCGATCCGCTGACGGGCGCGCCGTTCCCGAACAACCGCATTCCGGCCAATCGCATCAATCCAACCTCGAAGCAGGTACAGGACCTATACCTCCCGGAGCCGAATCTGGGCGGCCCCGACGAGCTCACGAACAACCACGGCTACTTGTTCCCGTATCCGGACGACTACTACCTGGCCGACTATCCGACCTTCCGCGTGGACCACAACCTCACCGGGAACAACTCGATGTTCTTCCGGTACATGTACTACTATTCGCCCTATGTGCTCGCGAACGACCTGCCCGGGTTCGCGCGCACGCGGACGCGCTACCACGACAAGGCTGTCTTCTCCGACACCCACGTTTTCTCGTCGTCACTGCTGAACACCTTCCGCTTCGGGCTGAACGGAAACGACGTGAAGGATGGCATCACGGTCGACGGCTTCACGCCCCCGTTCGGGAACGAGGCCGTGACCGCCATCGGTCTGCAGGGGGTCAACCCGAATGGCCTGCAGGGCGCAGGCTTTCCCCGGATGGATATCGCCGGCCTGACGTCGCTCCAGACACCGCCCGGGGGGATTCTCGAGGATGGCTATGACTGGTCGCTCGACAACGCTGTCACGTGGGCCACGGGGCGGCACGTCGTGAAGTTCGGCTTTCAGTACAACGATTTCAATACGTTTCGCGCCGTCGTCGAGGAGGGCACCTACGGCGACTTCGAGTTTGACGGCACGTATACCGGCGTCGGCTACGCCGACTTCCTGCTGGGTATGCCGTTCAGCAGCACGCGCCGTGATCCGCTGCAGGATCGCTGGCGCCGGGCATCCGAGCTGGGCCTCTACGTCATGGACACGTTCAGGCTCACCTCCAATCTGACGGTCGACTACGGGCTGCGATGGGATTACTTCGCCTCGCCGAGCTACAGTGACGGCCTCCAGTACAACTGGGATCCGCAGACGGGCAACGTGATCGTTTCCCAAGAGGCGCGTTCATCCGTCAGCTCACTCTATCCGGATACCATCACGGTCCAAGCTGGCGACGTGGTTCCGGAGGCGCAGAAGAGCAACTTCCGGCCAAGGGTCGGCGTGGCCTACCGCATGCGGAACGATCTCGTCCTACGCGGCGGATACGGCCTCTACACCGAGCGCCTGAGCCCGTTTGCCCGCGCCAACGGCGGCGGCCCCTTCGACATCGAGGAGACGTACTTCAACCGCATCGAGAACGGGCAGCCGCTCTTCAGCTTCCCCAACCCATTCCCTGAGTCGCTCGCGGAGGCGAGTGTCCCGTCCCAGAGTGTCTCTGGCTATCCGATGACGGTGCACAACGGCCATATCCACCAGTTCAACGTGAGCGTAGAGAAGCAGATCGCCAATGTGGGGCTTCGCCTCTCCTATGTCGGCTCCCGCAGCCGCGGCCTCAACTACACGCTCAACATCAACAAGCCGGAGCCGAGCTCCATCCCCTTCGCCCCCGAGCGGCGGCCCTATCCGCAGTTCGTCGGAAACTCCTTCGTGCGCGAGGACGGCAGCTCCAACTATGACTCGATGCAGGTGGAGGTTGTTCGCCGCGCCGGCCTCTTCACATTCAACGCCAATTACACCTGGTCTTCGAGCCTGCACAACTTCCTGAACACCGAGAACCCTTACGACGTGACTCGGCACTGGAGCCGCGACGCCTCCAATCCCCGCCACCGCGCCGTGATCTCCACGATGATCGAGCTCCCGTGGGGCCACGGGCAGCGGTTCCTCAGCAATGCGCCGGCGGTGGTGGATCAGATCCTCGGCGGATGGCGGCTGCAGACCATCAGTTACCTGGCATCGGGCAAGTACTTTTCCCCTCGTTTCTCCGGCTTCGATCCCTCCGGTACCAACACCTCCGGCGGGCTGCCGGATCGCGTGTGCGACGGCAACCTGCCGCGAAGCGACCGGACGATCGAGGGGTGGTTCGATGCGAGCTGCTTCGCGGTGCCTCCGGCCGGCCGCTTCGGCGATAGCGGCGTCAATGTGCTCGAAGGGCCGGGGCTGAACGTGCACCATCTGGCGCTCGTGAAGCGCTTCCGGCTGAACGATCGCTTCACGCTCACATACAACGCCGCGGTGTCGAACCTGTTCAATCATCCGCACTTCAGCGATCCGCGCAACGACATCAGCACCTCGAACCCCGGGCAGATCACCTCTACGCCGGGATGGAGCGCCGAGAACGAGTCGGAGCGCCGCATATCGATGCTGCTCCGCCTGGAATGGTAGCCGGCGCCGATTGACCGGGACACCGGCGGAATCGGATGTGAGGACGAGGGATGATCACGAAGGAGAGCGAATGACGAGGAAAGGACGCTGGCCCGTTGCAGCCATCGTGGTCGCCGGCGTCGCGGCGCTTGCCCTCTATAGGGTGTCTCGAGGGAGCGAGCGCTCCCTCGACGACTTCCAACGGTCGCCGCTGCAGGTCGCCGAGGGGTTCACCGTCGAGCTCGTGGCCGGCCCCCCTCTCGTCGACTACCCGGTCATGGCCGGCTTCGACGAGCGCGGGCGTCTCTTCGTCGCCGAGAACGCGGGCGTGAATCTCGCAGACGAGGACCTGCTGAAGCAGCTGCCGAGCGAGGTTCGCCGGCTCGAAGACACCGATGGTGACGGCGTCTTCGACGAGTCGACCGTGTTTGCCGATAAGATGACCTTTCCTCAGGGGGCCCTCTGGCATGAGGGCTCGCTGTATGTGGCGTCGCCGCCCAGCATGTGGCGCCTGCAGGACAGCGACGGCGATGGCGTGGCCGACGTCCGAGAGGAGGTGGCGACCGGATTCGATTTCACCGGCAACGCCGCCGATATCCACGGGCCGTTCCTCCATCCGGCGGGGCGCCTCTTCTGGTGTCATGGCCGCAAGGGCCACGAGGTCTACGAGGGGGACCGTCTCGTCTCGAAGGCTACGGGCGCGCGGATCTGGACCGCGCGTCCGGACGGCTCCGACCTGCAGGTGTTCGCAGGCGGCGGCATGGACAATCCCACCGAACTGGCCTTCACGGACGAGGGCGACGTCCTGGGCACCGTCAACATATTCCTGTCCAACCCGCGCGCGGACGCCATCGTGCATTGGGTCCATGGAGGCGTCTACCCCCGGACCGACCGTGAGCAGGTGCTGGCGGAGTTCAGGAGGACCGGAGATCTGCTTCCTCCCGCGGTGGATCTCGGCCACGTCGCCCCGGCCGGCGTTCTGCGCTACCGGAGCGGCCAGTTCGGGGCGGCCTACCGGGACAACCTGTTCCTGGCGGAGTTCAACGCGCAGCGGATCATGCGCATTGTCCTGGAGCGCGACGGCTCTTCCTTCTCCGGTCATACGGAAGTATTCGTCTCGTCGTCCAGTCCGGACGTGCATTTCACCGATCTCGTTGAGGACGCCGACGGGAGCCTCTTGTTGATCGACACGGGCGGATGGTTCACACAGGGCTGTCCGACTTCCGGCGTGGCCAAGCCGAACGTCCAAGGCGCCATCTACCGCGTGCGCAAGATCGACGCGCCCGCGGTCTCCGACCCGCGCGGGCTCGAGGAGGATTGGGCGGACGCCCCGGTCGCCGAGCTGACGCGCCTGCTCGACGACGATCGATTCGCCGTCCGCGACCGAGCCGTTTCCGAGCTGGCCCGCCGCGGAGACGCCGCCGTCCCGGCGCTCGAAGCCGCGCTCGCCGATGGGAGCCGCCGGGCACGGCTGCAGGCCGTTTGGACGCTCACGCGCATCGAGAGCGAGCCGGCGCGCGACGCGATTCGACGTGCGTTGGACGACGATGATGCCGGCGTGCGCCAGGCCGCGTGCCAGAGCATCTCCATCACCCGCGACAAGGCGGCGTCTGCGCGGCTGACGGCACTGCTGCGCGACGAAGCAGCCGCGGTGCGGCGCGAAGCGGCCGCGGCGCTCGGCCGGCTACATGCGGCGGGGGCGGTCGACGGCCTGCTGGCCGCCGTTGCGGCAACCGGTGAGGATCCCCTGCTGCAGCATGCGTTGACCTACGCCCTGATCGAGATCGATCAGCCGCAGACGACGGCGCAGGGACTTTCGAGCGCCAACCCCGCGGTGAAGCGGGCCGCCCTCATGGCGCTCTCGGAAATGGAGAGCGGGCGCCTCAGCGCCGGACAGGTCCTGCCGATGTTGGACTCGGACGTCCCCGAGCTGCGGCGGGCGGCGTTGATGGTCGTCGAGAAGCGAGACGAATGGAGGGAGCCGGTTGCCGCGCTGTTGGGCCGCTGGCTGGAAGGACCCGCCCTCCCGCCTGGTCGGCACGAGGCGGCCAGTGATCTGCTGGTGGCCTTCGGCACGCAGCCGGTCGTGCGCGAGCTGATCGGGCGGCTGCTCATGCGGCCGAGCCTGCCCTCCGAGCGCCGGCAGCTGGTGCTCCAGGCCATCGCGCAGATCCCTGGTGGGACGCTGCACAGCACGTGGATTCCGCCTTTGAAGCGGTTGTTACGTTCGTCGGACGATGCCGACGCCGTCATGGTGACGGAGGTCATTCGGCCATCCAAATCGAAGTCGTTCGACGCGGAGCTGGAACGGATCGGGAACGATTCAGCGCGTGACCCGCTCGTACGCGTGGCGGCTCTTCAGGCGATCTCGGGGAAGACGGGACCGATTGCCGAGCCGGCCTTCGAGCTTCTGGCGACGCTGTTCCACTCCGGCGACAGCGTGCCGGTGCGCGTACAGTCCGCCGAAATGCTGGCGGGCGCCATCTTGAGCGCTCAGCAGGTGAGCCGGCTGGCGCCGCTCATCGGGGATGCCGGACCGATGGAGCTGAAGGCGTTGATGCCCGCGTTCGAGCAAACGAGCAACGCCGCTGTTGGCAGCGCCCTGATTCGCGCTCTCTCGAAGTCTCCTGCTCTTTTCAGTCTCAACGCCGGGTACATCCGCCGATCGTTCAGCGACTACCCGGAGCCGGTCGTTGCCGAAGCCGAAGCGCTCGTCGCCAAGTTGGTGCAGCGGGATCGGGAGAAGGAGTCCCACCTGGCGGAGTTCCAGGCCGCCGCGGCTGACGGCGATCCGGAGCGCGGGCGTCAGGTCTTCGTGTCTGGCAAGGGCAGCTGCATCGTGTGCCACCGTGTCGGCGACAGCGGCGGGGAGATCGGCCCCAACCTCTCGACCATCGGCCGCAGCCGCAGCGCCCAGCAACTGCTGGATGCCATCGTGTATCCGACCGAGAGCGGCTTTGCGCGCGGCTACGAGGCGTATAACGTCAGCACGCGCGACGGCAAGACGTACATGGGCACGATCCCGAGGGAGACGCCGGACACCATTTACGTGACCTCGGTGACTGGCGAGCCGGTGGCCGTGCCGCGTGACCAGATCCAGACGATGGAGCCTTCGCCCATGTCACTGATGCCGTCCGGGCTGGAGCGGCTCCTGTCGCGGCAGGAGCTGGGCGACCTGGTCGCGTACCTGCACAGCTTGAACTAGGCGCAGAATTCGCTTCCGAGGCTAAAATCCTCCCAGATTTCTGGAGGTGCCCATGCGTCGGACGCTGATAGTCGTTCTTCTACTCCTCTCCGGGGCTATCCTATCCGCCCAAACAAAGAAAATCCTGGTGCTCGACCAGTCCGACGAAATTCTGGCAGATTGGCGATCCGCTTCCGACCAGGTGGAGATCGTCCCGGTTTCAGAAGACACCGTGATGGACGAGATCGCGGATGCCGATGCCTTTATCGGGAGCATCCGGCCCGAGTGGGTGCGGGCCGGCAAGAACCTGAAGTGGGTCCAAACCTACAGCGCGGGCGTCGAACGCGTCTTGCATCTGTCCGGCTCGGATGATCTCCGCGATAGCGATATCGTCCTGACGAACAACCAGATCGTGCAGGGCCCCGAGATCGCGGACCATGCAATGGCCATGCTGCTGGCCTTGACGCGCGAAATTCCGAGATGGCTGGATCAAAAGGCACACGAAGTCTGGGACGGGAAATCGAACAAGGTGATTGAGCTCAATACAAAGACCGCCCTCATTGTTGGTGTTGGAGGCATCGGCACGCAGATTGCGATTCGTGCGTGGGCTCACGGCATGCGCGTTGTTGGCGTCGATCCGGAAGATATTCCCATGACGCCGTTCATCGAACGGATTGTGAAGCCAGACCAACTGGACGAGGTGATCGGCGAGGCAGACGTGCTGTTCGTGGCCGCGCCGCACACACAGAAAAGCCACCACATGATCGGCCGTGCCCAATTCGAGCGCATGAAGCAGGGCTCATATTTCATCGCCGTGAGCCGCGGGGCGCTCTATGACCTGGACGCTCTCGCCACATCGCTCGAGAGCGAGAAGCTTGCCGGGGCAGGCGTCGACGTGACCGATCCTGAGCCGCTCCCTGCAGGCCATCCATTGTGGAAGCGTGACAACGTGATTATCACGCCGCACATTGCCGGCCGCTCGGATCTGGATCGCGGGCGTATGTCCGATACGGTCAAGGCGAACATTCGGCGCTTTGCGGAGGGCTTGCCGCTGATCAATGTTGTCGACAAACGGAAAGGCTACTAGACATCTCCTAAGGCCCCCATCGTGACGAATGGAGCAAGTTTTTGGTCCTTAGGAGATGTCAGGCCCCGCGTAGCGGGGCCCAGCCAGCAAAAGGACACCAGTGAAGCTGCGCCATCGGAGTGCGCCGGTTCTTACTGGGCGGTTTGAGGCGCAGCTTCACTGGTGGACTACGCGCTGAAAATCACCTTGTCGTGATACGGTCCATGGCGATGATGACTCAACGCCGGAAGATGTTGGCCGGCGAGTTGTACGACCCGTTCGATCCCGAGCTCGTGGCGGCGCGTGCCCGGGCACGCGATCTCTGTCAGCAGCTCAACGCCACGCGCGAGTCGGAGGAAGCGCAACGTCGCCGCATTCTGCGCGACCTGTTCGGCAAGGGCGGCGACAGTGTGTGGATGCAACCGCCGTTCTATTGCGACTACGGAGCGAACATCGAGCTCGGCGAGCGGGTCTTCTTCAATTTCAACTGCATCGTTCTGGACGTCTGCCCGGTGCGGATCGGCGACTTCACCCTGTTCGGGCCAGCGGTGCAGATCTACACGCCGCTGCACCCGTTTAACGCCGAGCAACGGCGCCGCGAAGAATTCGGCAAGCCGATCGACATCGGGGCCGACGTCTGGGTGGGCGGCGGGGCGATTATTCTCGCCGGCGTACGGATCGGCTCGCGAGCCGTGATTGGAGCTGGCAGCGTCGTCACGCGAGATGTCCCAGAGGCCGTGCTCGCCGCAGGCAATCCCTGCCAAGTAATCCGCGCGATCTCTGAATGAGCAACCGGCATATGTGTTCTCGGGTGAGGCGGACCGCGCCTTCCTGGTCATGCCGCGGTCGACGCCCGGTTCACGTCGAACGGGCACGCGGTCAGCGTGAATGTCCTGGAAGCCGGGCGTCGTCCAACGGTCCGCCTTTGGCAGCACCAGCCACAACTGCAGCAGGCGCACCTTGCCGTCGACTCTGGCATTCTCGCCGTGGATGATCCCGCGGCCGTCTCTCGCCTCGCGCTGAGCTGGCAGGGAGGTAGGTGGGAATACTCTGCCGGCGGCGCTGCAATTCTCCCGCGCGTATCTGGGCAAAGAGCTGGGCGGCAGCCGCCGCATCCTGGTGGAAGACCCCCAACGTGATCATCAGCCGCTCCGCCGCTGACCTGTTGTTCCCCGGCGAGAACCCGCTCGACAAGCAGCTCCGTCCCGCCGGCAGCGATGACGACACGTGGTACACCGTCGTGGGCGTGGTCGAGGACGTTCTGCTGGATGACTTCCGCCGCGCGTCCCCGGAGCCGATGGTGTACTTGCCGGCCGTGTCCGTGTCGCCGGCGTACGTCGTGAAGTCAACCCGTGCAGATCAGCTCGCGCCCGAGGTTCGTGCCACCATCCGCGAGGTCATGCCCGAATCCCCGATGTACCGCGTTTTCACCATGGAGCGCCTGGCCGCGAACACGATGGCCAGCCTCTCGTTCACGATGCTGATGCTCGGCATCGCGGCGGCGCTCGCGGTGATCCTCGGCGCGGTGGGTCTCTACGGCGTCCTCTCGTACAGCGTGACTCAGCGGACGCAGGAGATCGGCGTGCGCATGGCGCTCGGCGCGGAGGTGAAAGCCGTGCGCCGCATGGTTGTGCTCCAGGGCGCGACAACCTCGTCGCGACACCTGATGTCGCTTAGGTCGAGCACTTTCTTGCCGGTCGCGCTCAGACTCGACACGTAATTGCGTTCATGCTCCAGACCGCGAGCAAACAAGGCCTCGAGCAGGGGATCCGTCCAGACACGCCGTTTCCGTTTGCCGCGTGCCTCGCCCAGCTCCAGCGCCGTGCGGTGCTTACAGTTCAGGAAGTTCGACAGATCCGTTGCCGAGAAAACCAGGGTTCCAGCGTCTAGACGCATCTAGCCCCCATCTAGCTAGGGACATCAACCTTGACATTCGGACCTGTTAGAGATCGTCCGAAATGACCGTTGCTCTTCCCATCCTTCTCTTCCGAGGGGCTATACTCACGTACTCCGCCAATCGATAGACGGTTGGCAATGTGGCTACATGTGGCTATAATTCAGTCATGACTTCTGTAGGCATTCGCGAGCTCAAGGACAACTTGAGCCGCTACGTCCGGCGGATTGAAGTCGGCGAGCGCATCGCCATCACCGCGCATGGCCGTGTGGTAGCCGAGCTCGTCCCACCCGGCGCGAAGACGGCCGGCAGGTCTGGACGCTTCGACGAGCTGGTTGCCTCTGGAGTGATTCGGCCGCCGCTCGAGGCCGGTGACCCGACCGAGAACTGGCCCGATATTGGGCTTCCTCCAGGAACGGCTGCGGAACTGATTGACGCTGACCGTGGCGAAGCGTAGCCGCAGACTGGGGGCCCGGCGCTCCCCGCCCACACGGGTACCCGCTCAAACGAATGCACTTGCTGGTGCTCGTTACATCGAGTCCAGCGCATTGGTCGCAGCGCTTCTCGAGCGTCATGCCGACGCACGGAATGCCATCCGAAAAAGGGGGCGCCGGGTCACATCCGCGTTGACCCTCGCAGAAACCGCCCGCGCAATCGTTCGCGCTCGAGCTGCGGGCCGCCTGACGGCCGAACAGGAGCGGGCGTGCGTCCGCGCGCTCCGGCGGTTCGAGCGTCGCTGCTACGTGGCCGCCGTCACAGACGCCGTGCTCGCACGCGTCCGGGCGCCGTTTCCTATCGAGCCTATTCGCACACTCGATGCCGTACATCTTGCGACGGCGGAGTTGCTTGGCGAACCGCCTCTGTTGATGACCATCGTGAGTCGGGACGTTCGCGTCCGCGAAAATGCCGAAGCGCTCGGATATGCGGTCGAGTAGTGGAGACGTCGATTGCAGGTGACGCACCTGCCAGCTCTCGCGCTGGCTCGAGAGCACCGGCGGCGCCTCGAGCCGGTCCCGCCAGGTCGGCAAGACGACCATCGCCTCTCCACTCTAGACTTCGCCGGGAGAAGAGAGCGAAGTCCGTCACCGTTGTCCCACGATTTCACAATGCTCTCGACGCTCAAGCAGGACGAGCTCTTCTCGTCGATTGCACCAGCCGGCGGCGGAGCCGGCCTTTCATCGTGAGGCCGTCGCGCATGTTGAGGCCGAGTAGCGCGATGTTCGCCGCTCCCATGACAAGCTCCAGTGCCTGCACCGTGTAGAAGCCGGCGTCGAGCTCCGCGGCTCTCGCTTTGGATGCGAGGAACAGCGCAGACGGAGCGAGAACCAGGATGCCGTTGGCGGCGATGAGCCGCATGCGCTTCGTCTTCGCTGCGACCAACCCGCCCCTCCGGCCCTTTCCCAGCACAAAGCCCGACCCACCCGCGGCCGCCAGCGCCGGAATCAGCAACAGGAAGCCCCAGGGGATGGCCATCTTGACCATGGTCACAGTCGCCTTCGAGGCAAACAGCTCAGTAACCGCCGTCGAGAGCCAGAAGGTCGCGATCGTGAGGAGCGCGACGGTGCCAGCCACCGGATGGATCACTTTCAACATGGCGTGCCTGTCTTCTTACTGACGAGTTCCTTAGTATGGTGTCATGATGTCACTATGGCATCATGGATGACAATAGACTATTGACATCATAATGTCAATAGAGTTCTATAGTGACTATGACGAAGGCCAAGCGAACGCCAGCGGGCGACGCCCTGACCGGCCTGATCCTCGACCTCTTCAGGCTCAACAACCTGGTGCTGACTGCGGGCGATCGGCTGGTGGCGCGGCTGGGGCTGACGAGCGCCCGCTGGCAGATCCTCGGCGCCATCGTCGCCGCCGAACGCCCACAGCCGGTGGCCTGGCTCGCCCGCAACCTGGGCGCCAACCGGCAGAATGTCCAGCGAATCGTCAACGACCTGCAGAGAAGCGGCCTCGTCGCATTCGAGGCGAACCCGCATCACCGGCGGGCGCAACTCGTGGTTCTGACCAAGAAGGGAAGCCAGACGTTCGACGCCGCCATGCGCCTGCAGGCTCCCTGGATCAACAGCCTGTCGGACGGACTGTTGGTCAAGGACATAGAAACGACCCGCCGCGTCATGATGGCGCTCCGCCGCAAGCTGGAGGCCAACGGTCAAGCTGTACAGCGAGCCTGACCGCTTTCGGCCGCGTGTCGATTTCGGCGCTCCTCGATCGACGTCAGAATAGAGGCCGATCACCGGGCAGCCCCGCAAGCTGACCCGGAGTGAAGCGGCCGACAAGGAGCGAATAACCGTGCGCTACATGATACCGTCGCGCAGGAAGACGCTCATGCCGAACATCTCACCGTCCTGATAGACACCCGCTTGCGGGCGCTCGGGCCCGACGCCGAAGTCGTGGTTGAAGTCGCTTCCGTACGAGGAATACCAAGGGATCGTCCAACCCATCCGTGTCTTGAACGGCTCGATCCTCTCGAGCGATGCCCGTGAGACGAGCACGCGTGTGATGTCGCAGGCATGCAGGTGGGCCGGGTGTCCCATGTTGTCCACCACCATCGAGCAACCGTCACAGCCCTCGTTCTGATTGGGGCCGAACATGAAGTGGTAGAGGACGAGCTGGCGGCGGCCCTCGAATAGGTCCACGAGGGTCGCCTCGCCGTGTGGTCCTGCGAAGACGTACTTCTTCTCGATCTTGACCATCGGCAGCCGGCGACGCTCGGCGTTCAACGCGTCGCCCGCGCGGGTGTGCGCCTTCTCGTTGGCGAGCAGCGCCTCACGCGCTGCACGCCACTCCTCTCGCGACACGACTTTGGGGAGGCTCCTCGGCTTCGTCATCGTCTCAACTCCTCGCACATACAGTGATTCAACATGATCGCACAGCACCCTGCCGGCGATGTGGTCGGAGGAACGCTCGTATCGACGAGGTCGGCCGACGGGCGCGCGGTCGGTCCCACGCGGGAAACTTGATACAGTGAGTCGAGCTTCTCGCTCTGAGGGGCTCGAGTCGTATGATGCGCGATCCCATCCTGGATTCAGCCGACGAGTCGATCTATGCGCTGCAGACGAGGGCGTCCGGTCCCAGCGGTCGCCTGCCGCTCCAGCCGGATCAACTGCGCGGAATGGCCAGCGGCGATCTCTTCGGCTGGACGCAGAACGCCGGCATGGGCTGGAATCCGGCGCGGATGCTCGGCAAGCCATTCCTGATCCTCAGCACCCAAGGCGGCATACGGGCGCCGGACGGTACGCCCATCGCGCTCGGCTACCACACGGGGCACTGGGAGGTCGGCCTGCTCATGGAGGAGGCGGCCCGCACGCTGGCGGCCGCGGACGCGGTGCCCTTTGCCGCGTACGTCAGTGACCCCTGCGACGGGCGGACCAACGGCACGGCCGGCATGCTCGACAGCCTGCCGTATCGCAACGATGCCGCGGTCGTGCTCCGGCGGCTGATCCGCTCGCTGCCGACGCGTCGTGGCGTGCTGGGCGTGGCGACGTGTGACAAGGGCCTGCCGGCGATGATCATGGCGCTGGCCGGAACGCCCGATCTCCCGGCGGTGCTCGTACCGGGCGGTGTGACGCTTCTGGCTGACGGCGGTGAAGACGCCGGCACCGTGCAGACCCTCGCCGCCCGCTTTGCGCGCGGCGAGGTCACGCTCGACCACGCCGCGGAGATGGGATGTCGCGCCTGTGGATCCCCAGGCGGCGGCTGCCAGTTCATGGGGACGGCCGCCACGACGCAGGCCGTCGGTGAAGCGCTCGGGCTCACGCTGCCGCACGGCGCGCTCGCTCCGTCCGGCGCTCCGATCTGGCGGGACCTCGCCCATCGATCGGCGCTCGCCCTCCTGGCGCTCGAGCAGCGCGGGTCCACGACTGGCGGCCTTCTGACCGAGGACTCGCTGCACAACGCCATGGTGCTCCATGCGGCCATCGGCGGCTCCACGAACCTCGTGCTGCATGTGCCCGCCTTTGCGCATGCCGCAGGCCTGCCCCGGCCGACGGTGGACGACTGGGCGCGTGTCAACGGCACCATCCCGAGGCTCGTCGACGTCCTCCCGAACGGACCGCGGCACTTCGCCACGGTGCAGGTGTTTCTCGCCGGCGGTGTGCCGGAGGTGATGCTGCATCTGCGCGATGCCGGGCTCCTGCGGCTCGGGGCGCGCACGGTCAGCGGCCGCACGCTCGAGGAGAACCTCACGTGGTGGGAAGCGAGCGATCGGCGCCGCCGGCTGCGCGACAGGCTACACGCGCTCGACGGCGTCGATCCGGATGACGTCATCATGGGCCCGGCGCGGGCGCATGCATGCGGGCTGACCAGCACAATCACGTTCGTGCGCGGCAGCCTCGCGCCAGAAGGGGCGTTGGTCAAGAGCACCGCCATCGCGCGGGACCGCGTGGGTGCCGACGGCATCTTCTTCCACGAGGGACCGGCACGGGTGTTTGCGACGGAGGAGGCGGCCATCGCCGCCGTGAAGGCCGGCGCCGTTCAACCCGGCGACGTCATGGTGCTCATCGGCGTGGGGCCGGGGATCGGCATGCCGGAGACCTATCAGATCACCTCGGCGCTCAAGCACCTGCGCGACGGCGACAAGATCGCCCTCCTCACCGACGGACGCTTCTCGGGCGTCTCGACCGGCGCGTGCATCGGCCACGTGAGCCCGGAGGCGTGGGCGGGAGGTCCGATCGGGCGCGTCCGGGACGGCGATACGATCAGGCTGCGCATCGACACGCGCGCGCTCGAGGGAACCGCTGATATCGTCGATCCCCCTTCGCACGCGCTGGCAGCCCGGCCGCCACACCCAGACCTGCAGCGCGATTCACGCGTGCCGGCCGATACGCGTCTCTGGGCCGGGCTGCAGAAAGCGAGCGGTGGGACGTGGGGCGGCTGCGTGTACGACACCGATCGGATCACGAGCCTGCTGGAGGCCGCGCTCGCGGAAGCGGCGACGCCTCGAGGTGCACCTCCCACGAGCGATCATCCCTCGTCGCTGATTGAGCGGTCTTCACGTCTCGTTACACGGACTCTCTTCCCCTCCCCAGATATGTAGCTAGCTCTCCACCTCGGTGACGTCGAGGCGCCGTCTATAATGCGCCTCTATGATGACCCGACGACGCTTCCTGATCGACACGCCGGCAGGTCTGTCGCTGCTGGCCATGCCGCGAGCTTCCCGTGCCGGCGCCGCGCCTGGCATTGCGACGCAGGGCCAGAAGCCGACGCGCTTCCAGATCGCCTGCATGACCTTGCCGTACGCAAGGTTCCCTCTCCAGAGAGCGTTGGAGGGCATCGCGGCCGGCGGCTACAAGTACGTGGCGTGGGGGACCACGCACGTCGAAACGTCAGGGAAGGTGCCGGTCGTTGCACCGGACGCCAAGCCGGCCGACGCTCGGAAGCTGGGCGATCGCTGTCGAGACCTGGGACTGGAGCCCGTGATGATGTTCGCAGGCATCTACGTCGAGGCCGACGGCGCCGTGGAGGCCCACAAACGTCGGATCGAGCAGGCCGAGGCCGCCGGCATTCCGCAGGTGCTGACCTTCGGTCACACGGAGAAGGGGAAGTATCGCCAGTGGATCGAGAACCTCCAGGAGCTCGGTCCGTTTGCGACGTCGGCGGGCGTGACCGTGGTCGTCAAACAGCATGGCGGCGAGACCGGCACGGGAGAGGCCACCGCGAAGATCGTTCGTGAAGTGGGCCACGAGGCCGTGCGCGTGAACTACGACGCGGGCAACGTCATGGACTACCTGAACGTCGACCCGATTCCCGACGTGCGGAAGTGCGCGGACGTGATTCGAAGCTTCTGCATCAAGGATCACCGCAACTATCCGGAGGACCAGGACTGCGGGCCAGGCTTCGGCGAGATCGATCACTACCGTCTGCTGGCCCCCGTTGCGTTCACCGGCCTGGACATGCCGCTCGCCTGCGAGAACATCTTCGCCCCCGTCATCCCGCGTCCTTCGACGCCGGAAGGCGTGGACAACCTGGCCCGCATCGCGCGCGAATACCTGGAGCTCGTGATTCGAGGGCTCCAGAACGCGTAGACACCGCGCTGGTCGATGGCGAGGCCGCGCCGCTCGAGCAGTTCAAGCCGATCGAATCACGTCACACCACCGGCACACGAGCCCGAGGAGCGCCTTGGCCGCCCGAACGAGCGAGTCGATCTCGACGTACTCGTCGGTGCTGTGCGTGTTGCCGCCGCTCGGCCCCCAGAGGACGGCCGGCACGCCGAGCTGATGGAAGACATACATGTCGCAGGGGCTCTCGATGGCCTCAATCCTGGGCCGCTCGTCAAGCAGCGCGGTGGCCGCCGCCTCGAGCTCGGTGACGAGTGGCTCGGAGACGTCGATGGCAGACGCGGGCAGCCACCGAATCGGATAGTCCACCTGCGGCCGGGCCGTGAACGTGTCGGGGTGCGCTGCCACGAGCGCGTCGAGCCACTCGAAGAACTGCCTGTCGATCCGCTCGACATCCTCGCCCGGCATCGTGTGCCAGAAGAGCTGCAGCCGGCAGGAGGCCGGCGTGTTGGTCGGCTCGGACGTACCCCAGGGCGCCGTGGAGATCCGCGTGACGTGCACCGGGACCGGCTCGGCGGCCGCCGCATACAGTGGATGGATGCGCGCCTGGCGCCGCGCGCGCTTGAAGTCGTCGAGCGCCGCGAGAAACGTGGTGAGCTGGCGGACGACGCGGGGATCGTTCCCGTCCGGGGCGAGGATGCCGTGGTTGGGCGCGTGGAACGTGAGATCGACGGTCCGCCCGCCGCGCTGGGCGGGACAGATGCGGAGGAAGGAAGGCTCGGAGATGACCGCGGCGTCCGCCTGGAAGCCCATCAAGCGTCCGGCAAGCGTGCCGTTGACGCCGCCGAACTCCTCGTCCACCACGCTCTCGAACAGGAGATCGCCGGCGAGCTCGAGCCGCATGCCGGCCAGCGCCTCGACAACGAACAGGTTGACCGCAATGCCACCCTTCATGTCGTTCGCGCCGCGGCCATAGAGCCGGTTGCCGTCGATCTCGCCGCCGAAGGGATCGCGGGTCCACGGGGCGGATCCCACGGGCACGGTGTCGATGTGACCCGAGAGCAGGAGCGAGCGGCCGTGCCGCGTGCCGGCACGGCGCGCGCCGACGTTGGGACGGTTGCGGTAGTCGCGTCCCGGCCAGTAGAGCGGATGCGATCGGATGCCGGGGGCTTCGTCGGGCGTGTAGAGGATCGGGTCGCAGCCGCAGCGCCGGAGCAGGTCGGCGACGTAGCGCTGACAGGACGCTTCGTCGCCGTGCGGCGCCCTGTTTTCCGACGGCAGACTTACGAGATCGCGCGAGATCTCGACCAGCCGCGAGGCATGAGTGTCGACGTACGCGTTGAGTGATCGCTCGAGATTGGTCATGGATTGTCGACTACCAATAGGGGACGCCGTGCCGGTCGGACGCCAGGCCCACGCGGCCGCGCGGCGGTCGGGCCGCTCTCACCCGCCGCCCTGTCGTCTGGCGTCGACCATCCTCAGGGGCGAGAGCCGCCCGTCGACAGCCGGTGGCTCCGTGCGTGCGTCCTGCGGTCCTGACGCTCTATTGGCCTCACCGCCGCGCCAGGCGTTCGGGCGCTCTCACCGGCGTTGAACAAGGAACTGAACGGAAGGGTCGCTGCGCCAACGGCCGCGCACTGTTCGCCCAGCATCGAAAGGCGGATCTGCACGCTCCGGAAGCTCGGTCCGTGGCCGAGATCCGGGAGCTGCTGCTGGATGAGCGGCAGGAGTATCGGCCAGACCAGGTCCATCGTCGACCAGAGGATCACGGCGTCGGGGTCCAGGCCCCACATGAGATTCGCGATGCCCAGACCGAGGTAGCGAGCCGTCTCGCGCAGCGCCTCGTGCGCCTGGGGATCGCCGTTGATGGCCGCTTGACAGATCCTACGCACACGCGCGGAGCTATCGCCGGAAGTGTTGGCTGCGGTGTCGGAGGTGAGCGCCGCGTAGCGGGCGCAGATGGCCTGGTTCGAGACGAGCTGCTCCAGGCATCCGCGCCGATCGTGAGGCTCGGAGTCGCCGACGTCGGCGACGACCATCTGGCCGAACTCGCCGGCCGCCATGTGCGGCCCCGTGTAGAGTCTTCCGTCGAGGATGATGCCGACGCCGAACCCCTCGGTGACCATGACGAACAGCACGCAGCGGCAGTTGTGCAGGTCGGGGTTCGTGTAGTGATACTCGGCCACGGCGGCGGCGCGCGCGTTGTTCTCCACGTCCACCCGAACGCCGAGCTTGCGCTGCAGGGGCTCGCGCACTGGAACGCGCCGCCAGCGCGGATCGTTGCCCATCTTGACGACGCCCGAGTGGCTGTCGACGATGCCTCGCGCCGTCACGCCCAGGCCCTCGAGCCGGTCGGCGCCGTATTGCGCCTGATAGGCACGAAACTGCGCCGCGATCACCTCCAGCGTCCGGTCGGGGGCCGGCGGCGTCCGCACGGCCTTGCTCTCGACGATGCGGCCGCGCAGGTTGGCGACCGAGAAGCGCGTTTCCCACGTCTCGATGTTGACGCCGATCCCGAAGCGGTCCTGCGCGAGCTGCAGACAGGTTCCGGGACGGCCGCCGGTCGAGTTCTCGGCGCCGTCCTCGACGACCAGCGAGTCTGCGATCAGATCGGCGACGATACGCGAGATCGTGCCCTCGGAAAGGCCGCTGCCGCGCGCGATCTCGGCCCGCGAAAGCCGGCCCGACTGCCGGAGCATGCGCAGGACGACCGCCCGGTTGTTCCGGCGGATCTCGTTCGGCCGCAGGATCTGCTGTCTCTTCGACGGGGGATGCATGCATGCGCTTTCGTTGATAATGCAAGAAAGCCTAGGGCATTGCCCGGGAGGCGTCAAGCGTCTGACGCGTGCGTTGTCGCGTGCGTCTGACGCGTGCCCCGAGCGGTCGGCCCGAGCGCGGTGTCGTGATCTGGCAAGATGACCGCACACGGCTGCGCCGGGCTGGGGCTGGCGCGGCTGTATTGACTTCCCCCAGCGCGTTTGTTAGTTTTTCACGGCCATAATATTGCGGTGTACATGAAAGTTTGCCAGGGGGGGCCTCGTGCGTGCAATTGTCAGCGTTGTCATTGTTCTGACGTGTGCCGTTGCCGTGCCGCCATACGCACCCGCTCAGACGGTCACGGGTGGGGTTCACGGGACGGTGACGGACACGACCCAGGCATCGATTCCGGGTGTGAGCGTCACGGCGTCGGAGGCCGAGACGGGACTCGTCCGGCATGCCGTCACCGGTGAGCAGGGCTACTACCGATTCGACGCCCTTCCGCCGGGCACGTACGTCATCGTTGCCGAATTGTCCGGATTCAGGCGCTACGAACAGCGCGGCGTCGAGGTGTCCGTGGGACAGACGGTTCGCGTGGACGCGACGCTGGACGTGGGCGAGCTGTCCGACTCCGTCACGGTGGAGGGCAGAGGATCCGTCGTCGACACGCGCACGGCGGAGATCTCCGGTCTCGTCGACGACAAGCGCATGACCGACCTTCCACTGAGCGGGCGCAACGTCATCGAGTTCGCCAAGCTGCTCCCCGGCGTCTCGACGGTACACGCCCCGCAGATCCAGGAAGACACCCGCGGCGGCCCGCGGCTGACGGTCCACGGCGGCCGCGCCAATCAGAACTTCTTCACGCTGAACGGCACGTACTTCAACAATCCGTCCAGGAACACCGGGCTGAATCCGCCTCCGCCGGACGCCGTTCGGGAGTTCCGCATCAAGACCAACAACTTCGGCGCGGCCGACGGGCGCAATGCCGGCGCGACGGTCAGCGTCGTCAGCCGCCGGGGGACCAACGAGTTCCACGGATCGATCTGGGAGTTCCATCGCAACGACGGGTTGAACGCCAGGAGCTTTTTCGACACGACCAAGCCGGAGCGGACGCAGAATCAGTTCGGATTCGCCGCGGGCGGCCCCATCGTGCCCGGCAAGGTCTTCCTGTTCGGCGCCTATGAGGGGTTCCGCGATCGGCCGGAGCCCTCGTCTACCGATGCCTTTCCGCCCACAGCGGCCGAGCGGGCAGGGAACTTCTCCGACCGGACGGCGCAGCTGGTGAACCCGTTCACCGGCGACCCGCTCCCGAACAACCGGATCGACCCGGCGCTCTTCGATCCCGTCAGCGTCGCGCGGCTCGAGACGCTGCCGCTGCCCAACACGCCCGACGGCCGTCTGGTCACGAACAATCCCAACCCGAACGACAACAACCTCGTGCTGTTGAGGAACGACGTTCAGGTGAACGAGCGCCAGAGCGTGTTCTGGCATCTCTACTGGAACAGGAACGAGCGGCCCACCCGACTGGCGGGGAACATTCCCGAATGGGGCGCGTATGCGAGCGACGCGGACATCTGGAATGTCGGCGTGAACCACCTCTACACGATTAAGCCGAACCTGCTCGCCGAGACGACCGTCGGCTTCACGCGCACGACGCAGGCGAACGATCCGCTGGTCGATCGCGGCTTCGACGCGATCGGGATGGACTTTCCAAACTACCATCCCCAGGGCTCGCCGCAGTTCTCGGTGTCGGGCCACTTCTCGCTGAGCTCCGACAACGGCTTCACCAACAGGTCGGACGCCTACAGCATCGCGGAGAAGCTCACCTGGATCAAAGGCAGCCACACGCTCAAGTTCGGGGGCGAGCTCTATCGGCTGACGTTCTTCCAGGGATGGCTGTCGCCGCCGTCGTTCACCTTCAACGGTGCGCGCTCGGGCGACCCGATGCTCGACTTCATGATGGGCGCGTGGCGCGAGGCGAACGTCAGCTTCGGTCTTCGCCAGAACGATACCGTTCAGCCCTGGCACTGGAGCTTCTACTTTCAGGACGAGTGGCGCGCGCATCCGCGGCTGACGCTCACCCTGGGAATGCGCTACGAGCTGCCGTCGCCCTGGAACGACAAACGCGAGCTGGCGCTGTCGACGGTCGCGTTCCCGATCGCGGATCACCAGACGTCCGCTCCCATACCGAATGTGCCGCCGGGGTACCTCTTCGCCAACTACGATCTGCCGGCGGGACTGGTGGAGGCGGACAAGAACAACTTCGCTCCGCGCCTCGGTCTGGCGTGGGACGTCTTCGGCGATGGGACGACCAGCCTGCGCGCCGGGGGCGGCGTCTTCTACGACACCGGCAATGCCGACACGCTCGCGCAGGTGAACCCGCCGTTCTCGAGCACGCGCACGCTGGTCAACGGCCGATTGGGAGCGCCCAACGCGGGCGCGTCCGGGCCCCTGCCGCCGTCCGACGTCCAGCCGGACCCGTCTCAGGGCATCTTCAGCCGTCCCGTCACCGGACTCTTCACCGATCTCGAGCTGCGCACGCCGTACTTCTACCACTGGAACGTGGGCATCCAACGTCAACTGACCGAGGACCTCGGCATCTCGATCGACTACATCGGCAAGATCGGGAAGAAGCAGCAGGCCTTCGTGCCGTGGAACCCCGCCATCTTCATTCCCGGCACCGACGAGGATGGCAATCCGCTGTCGACGCTCGAGAACGTCGACGAGCGCGCGCTTCACAGTCCGGGCATCTACGGGACCTCCGGCAACCTGATGCTGAGGAGCATGTTCGACTCGTGGTACCACGGCCTGGAGGTGCAGGTGAATCGCCGCCTGCGCGACGGACTGTCGATCCTGGGGTCGTACACGTTCTCCAAAGCGATCGACCAGAACTCCACCTTCACGCTGGGCGGCGACACGCCAAACCCATTCCTGCTGGCGGAGTCGGAGCAGGGGCTCGCAGAGTTCGATCGCCGCCACGTCGCCACGATCTCCGCGCTCTGGACGCCCATCGAGCTCGGGACCTTCAGCGGGTTCGCCGATACGATCTTCGCCGGCTGGCAGCTCGGGCCGATCGTGCGGCTCGCCACCGGGAGCCCGCTGGAGTTCTTCACGGGAGAGGATCGCGCGCTGGACGGGGTCAGCGACCAGCATCCCATGGCGCTCGCGAATCCGGCGCGGGAGCACGGCTCGCGGCACGACCAGATCACCGAGTACTTCGACACCGCGGCGTTCGCGATGCCTGACATCGGAACGTACGGGAACGCCGGAAAGGGGCTGCTCAGCGGACCGGGAAGCGCGATCGTCGACCTGGCGATCCTGAAGGATCTCCCCCTGCCGCTCACGCCGGGCGCCCGCCTCCAGGTTCGCGCCGAATTCTTCAATCTGTTCAACCGGCCGAACTTCGGCAATCCTGACACGGGCCTGAGCTCCGCGCGCTTCGGGCAGATCACGACGGCCGGCGCCGGTCGGGAGATTCAGCTCGGTCTCAAGGTTCTCTGGTAAGCTCGGCGCTGGACAGGTCACGAGCGACTTCAACACGGCGGCGAGAACCCACAAAGTGGTCTTCGCGGCGGACCTGTCGGCCGCGGAAGGGCGTCCCGTCGCGCTCGCCGAGCTCGACGCGGCCGGCGCGCTCGCGGCCGCAGCGCGCTCATGAGAGCGCGGTGACGCCGGGGATCGCCACTGACGGCGTGGGGATGTCGCTCCACTCGTACTTCGCCGGCGTGAGATCCTCCTGCGAGCTCATGGCCTGTTCCCAGGTGACCAGCTGGCCCGTATACGTGGCCATGCGGCCCATGATGGCGAGCAGCGTGCTCTTGGCCATGTAGTCGCCGTTGTTGATGGGCGTGCCGCTGCGGATGCTGGCGAAGAGCTCGTCGTGCTCGGTCTGGTAGATGTTGTTCTTCTTCCCCTCGTAGACCCAGCGCTTCCCGGCGTCGATCGTCAGCCTCTGCTCCGAGACCTCGGCCGTCCCCTTCGAGCCCAGGGCATAACAACTGATCTCGTTGCGGCAGCCCTCCTGCTGCCGGCAGTTGGAGAACAGCTTGGCGCCGTTGGCGTATTCGTAGATCACCGAGTGGTGGTCGTAGATATTGCCGTACTCGGCCCCCGTACGGGCCTGGCGGCCGCCCATCCCGATCGCGCTGACCGGATACTCACCGTTCATGAGCCAGGCGCAGACGTCCAGATAATGCACGTGCTGCTCGACGTTGAAATCTCCGGAGAGCCAGGTGAAGTAGTACCAGTTGCGCATCTGCCATTCCATGTCGCTCCAGCCGGCCTCGCGCGGCTTGACCCAGATGGGGCCGCGATAGTCGTTCGCCTGGAGCGCGCGGATCTCGCCGATGGCGCCGTCGTGGATTCGCTTGACGGTCTCCCGGAATCCGTACGACGAGCGCAGGCAGAGCCCCGAGACGACCGACAGGTGCTTCTTCTTGGCCTCCTCGCAGATGGCGCGCACGGCGTGCACGCCTGGAGCGTCCACGGCGACCGGCTTCTCGGCGAAGACGTGCTTGCCGGCATCGATGGCCGCCTTCAGGTGCCTCGGACGGAAGTGAGGCGGCTCGGCGAGCAGCACGACGTCCACGCCGCTGTCGATGACGCGCTGGTAGGCATCGAACCCGACGAACCGCCTCTCCGGCGGCACATCGATCTTGTCGGCGGCGCTCTTACCCTGCAGGAGGCGCAGGCTCTGCTCCAGGCGGTCCTCGAAGGCGTCGCCCATGGCGGTGAGCTTCACGTTCGGATCGGCCGCCAGCGCCTGCATCGCGGCGCCGATGCCGCGGCCGCCGCATCCGATGAGGCCGACGCGCAGCAGGTCGCTTCTTTCCTGCGCCCGCGCCGATGGCGGATTAGCGCTGGCGAGCGCGCCGGTCACGACGGCGGCGCTCGACGATCGGAGGAAATCACGACGGGAGAGCGACGCGAGTCTGGTCGAGTTGGAGCCCTTCATAGTCCGCGATCCTTTCGATGTCAGTACGCCGGCCGATCGAGTGGGCTGGGAGCTTTCTTGTGTACCGCAATATAAAGAGGCATCTAATGTGATACATCGGCTCCGTCGAAGTCAAGGTGCGATGAAGCGCGTCGCGGCCGGCCGCGATCCATTCAGGGCCTCCGCCGGAGCGGCTGCAGCTCGAACCGGCGGAAGAGGATCTCGAAGCCTTCGGATTCCAGAAGGATCTTGCCGGCGGCGGAGGGGAACG
>WHTT01000016.1:28489-87059 GCA_009377605.1 Luteitalea sp. | reverse complement strand
AGACAGTTCGGTCTCTATCTGCCACGGGCGCAGGAAACTTGAGGGGGGCTGGCCTTAGTACGAGAGGACCGGGCTGGACGGACCTCTGGTGTACCAGTTGTCGCGCCAGCGGCAGCGCTGGGTAGCTACGTCCGGACGGGAGAAACGCTGAAGGCATCTAAGCGTGAAACCCTCCCCAAGATGAGGTTTCCCTGGATCGCGAGATCCCTAAAGGCTCCTGGAAGATGACCAGGTGATAGGCCGGAGGTGTAAGGACGGTGACGTCCTGAGCTGACCGGTACTAATCAGCCGTGAGGCTTGACCATATCCTCTCTCACTTCGGATGAGGTCGGTAAGAGACTGCCGTTTGCAGGGTATTCAGTTGCACCAAATGTACGCCGGACACGAGGTTCGGCAAATGTAGGCCCGACCTTCAGGTCGGGCGAGCGCTTTCCCGGTGGCGATAGGAGAGGGGTCACACCCGTTCCCATTCCGAACACGGAAGTTAAGCCCTCTACCGCCGATGGTACTGCAGGGGTAGCCCTGTGGGAGAGTAGGTCACCGCCGGGAGTAAAATCCTCCGGGAGAACAAAAGCCCGACGTCGCTCTGCGATGTCGGGCTTTTCTCTTGTACGCACACAGCCTGCGCCCCTATCCGCCCATCACAGGGAACGGACGCCGAGCGCACCGTGCTAGAACTTGAATTACCTCTCGCAGTTGCGTAAAAAGGTGTACCGTCGTCCTTTGTCAGTTGATGCTCCAACAGGGGTACACCACTCCAACGGTCTCATGAGAGGAGCGGCTCATGGCTAGGTTGTCCATCACCACCTTGGCCGTCGCTATCGCGTGGACGCTGCTTGTCGCCCCTGCCTCCGCGCAAACGGCAGCCGCCACCTTCGACGTCTCAATCACCGTGGAGGCTGACTGCACAATCACGGTCGACGACTTGAGCTTTGGTACCGTGGCGGACCTCACGCCAGAGATTGCGGCCACCACCACGGGGACCGTAGCGTGTACTGGAATCTCTCCCGTCAGCGTCTCCTTCGATCCGGGAACGGGAGGCGCGAGCACGTTCGCCACACGCGAAATGGCACTTGGCTCGGACACGATCGACTACAACCTCTACGCCGACGCAGCCCACACAGAGATCCTGGGCGATGGCACGACTGGCACGGTGACCATCGACTTCACCAGCACCGGTGGTGACGATGGGTTCGATGTGTTCGGTCAGACGGCAGCCGCGCAGAACCCAAAGCCGGCCGGCACCTATACGTCAACGATTACCGCAACTGTCACTTTTTGATATGGGCCCAGGCCGATCCGCTGCCGGTGGGCTGATCATGCTCCTTGGGCTGGTACCGCTCGCCTATTCTGCCGGCCAGAGCGGTGGTCAGCTGCAGGCTGGGCCCACGCTGCTGGAGATCGGCCCGAAAGTCGCCGCGACTCGGCTCCTGTTGGGAAACACGGGTGATGCGCCGGTCGCCGCGCAAGTGCGCGTGTACGCTTGGCGCCAGTCGGACGGTGAGGACCGGTTGGTCCCCAGCGATCAGGTGGTGGTGAGCCCGCCGATCGTGGAGTTACCGGCTGGTCGCGAGCAGGTGGTGCGGGTCGTGCGTCTGGGACCGCCTGCATCCGGTCGCGATCACTGCTACCGCATCATCGTCGATGAGTTGCCGCGCGCGGAGCGCGCCGAGGGCAACAGGGTCAAGCTGCGAATGCGCTATGTGTTACCGCTGTTTGTCCGCGCCGCGGAGGCGAGCACTCCGGCTCTCACCTGCACGATCGACGCGGGAGGCGTCCTACTTATGTGCGAGAACAGCGGCGGCCGCGCCGCCCAGCTTGGTGCTTCTCGTCTGCTCGACGATGAAACGCAGGTCCTGAACCTGAGCGAGGGCCTGTTTGGTTACGTTCTGCCTGGCAGCCGCAGGGTCTGGAGCCTTGCCGCACACCGCCCAGCGTTGAAGGGCCAGACGCTGCGGCTGGAAACCCGTCTCAATGGCCATCCCGCGAAGCTCGCCGTGGATCGGGCGCCCTAACCACTTGGTGCTCGCGACGGTGGCAGCTTGTCTGTTCGCGGTCAGCGCGGTCGCTGCAAGCGCGCAGTCACCGTCAGCCAGAGGTGAGACGTCTCCCCAAGGCGTGGCGCCGCCCAGTATCAGCGCGGACAACTTGGAGCTCGCCGGACAATCTCGGACCGACGATTTGTATCTGGAGGTGTTCCATGGAGCGCGTTCCACCGGCCTCGTCGTACGCCTGCGTCTGCGCGACGGCCAACTTCGGGCCGCCCGCGCCGACCTCCGAGCCGTCGGCTTGATCGTGCCCGATGAGACCGAGCTCGATTCCGAGGGCTTGATCTCCCTCGACGCGCTGCCGGGCCTGGTCTATCGGTATGAGCCGGCGAGCCAGCGCCTGGTCTTGCAGATACCTCCAGACCTGCGCCCGGTGCAGCGACTGGGGTACCAAACACCTGCCGTTGTCGACGTTCGTCGCGATCCAGGCTGGCTGTTGGGATATGACGCGTACAGCCGCGCGCTCAATGGCGATCAGACATTTGCAGTTGCCAGCTCGTTGCGGCGGTTCGGCCCCGCCGGGGCGATCGAGCTCACTGGGGTCAGTCGCGCCGGCGACAACGCGATCGGTTACCAGCGCCTGGACACGCGCTGGACTTACAGCGATCCCAGGCGGCTGTGGAGCTGGACCGCAGGCGACCTGATCAGCGGCGGTCTCTCCTGGAGCCGGCCAGTTCGTATGGCGGGCTTTCAGTGGCGGCGAAACTTCGCGACGCGTCCGGATCTGATCACGCTTCCGATGCCCCGCTTCTCGGCTCAAACGACCGTGCCTTCCACGGTGGAGCTGTTCGTCAACAACATCAGGCACTTCGGTACGGAAGTGCAGGACGGTCCGTTCGTGCTCGATGCCTTGCCGCGGATCAGCGGCGCTGGCCAGGCGTCGCTAATTGTGACCGACGCGCTCGGCCGTGTGACCGAGACCACGCTGCCCCTCTACATAGATCATGAGCGCCTGGCGCCGGGCCTGAGCGATTTCAGTGTGGAGGCTGGCCTCTTGCGACACGGTTTTGCCACAGCCGACGGGGATGACTACGGAGACGATCCGGTGGTCAGTGGCAGTTGGCGCCGCGGCCTCACGGACGCAGTCACGCTAGAGGGACACGGCGAGGCAGGCCCCGGCGTGCGACTGGCCGGTGTGGGCGCGGTCTGGTCGCCATGGAGCCGCTGGGGGCTCGCCACGGCATCGATCGCCGTCAGCGACGGCGATCCTTCCGGCAACCAGTACACGCTGGGTTATCAATGGTACGACGTCCGCTATGGTCTCGACGTGCTGGCACTGCGGCGTAGCCGCGGCTTCCGCGACCTCGGCGATGTGCGAGTCGACTCGATAATGGCGGTGCCGTCATTGCGGGCGCAGGACCGCGCGACGTTCTGGCTGGCCGTCCCGCGCGGCAGTCTCGCCGTGACCTGGCTGCGCTGGCGCGACAGCGACGGGCGCGATCGCGATACGCGTAGTCTGTCCTGGACGCAGAACCTTGGTGCGCGTCTGTCTCTGTCCGCGAGCCTGTTCGATGACAGCGAGGGCGGTCGCGGCGGCGGATTGTCGCTGAGCATCCCGCTCGGCGATCAGCTGCATGCCAGCGCCAGCGTCCGGCGCAGCGAGGACCGCACTTCGCTGTCTGCAACCCTGCGTCGTAGTGCTCCATACGAGGGTGGCTGGGGTTGGCGGGTCGAGGGCGGTGACCGGCCTGGCGGTTATGCGCAGGCAGCGGCGGAGGTGCGCGGCCGCTATGGCGAGGCATGGTTTGGTGTCGACCGCACGGATGAGCGCACAGGCATCTTCTTCCAGGGGGCTGGCAGCATGGCGCTGATGGACGGACAGCTGTTTCTGAGCCGTCGGATCCACGACGCTTTCGCTGTGGTCTCCACGCAAGCCGTGACCGATGTGCCGATCCACAGCGAGAATCGGCTGTTCGGCCGCACCAACGGCGACGGCTATCTGCTCATCCCGGAGTTGCGCGGATGGCAGCGGAACCGTCTCGCCATCGACCCGAGCAATCTGGGACCAAACTACCGCGTGGGCGCGGTGGAACAAATGGCGACGCCTGCTGATCAGAGTGGTGTGCTGGTGGAGTTCGACGTCACAGAAGTCAACCCGGCGATCGTGGTGCTGCTGGGTCCGAATGGTGAGCCGGTGCCCGCGGGCAGCCGTGGGCGCCTGGTTCGCACGGGGCGCGAGATCCTGGTGGGATTCGGTGGCGAGGCTTACTTGGAGGACGTCACGGAGGAGACCGTGATCGAGCTCGAGGTGTCCGGTGTCGGCTGCCGCTATCGCGTGCCTGTTACAGCCGACACGGCGCGGTCCGCGGGCTTGCGACGAGAGCCGCTGGCATGCGAGAGGATCGATCCGTGAAGCGCATCTTGTCCGGCATGATCCTGATGCTTGGCTTGTGGCCACTCGATGCGCAGGCGCAGGGTTGCACCTATACCGTCAGCCCGGTCATGGAGTTCGGCCGTATCACGGGTCTGCCGACTCCACAGATCGATGTCACCACCACGATCTCGGTGACCTGTTCCACCCTGCTCTCTGTGAATCGCCGGGTGTGCTTGAGCCTTCCCGCCGGCAGCGGCGGCCTCTCGATCGCCGATCGGCGCATGGCGGGCCCGGGTGGCGATTTCGTCCAATATCAGCTCTACACGAACGCGGGTCGTACCGATGTTTGGGGCGCGCTCGGCGGCAGCTCCCCAGCGGTCGCGGTTGATTTCCTGTTGCTGGTTGGCTCGAGGACGATAACGGTGACAATCTATGGTCGGGTCTTCGCCGGTCAGATGAGCAAAGCTGTTGGCACCTATCTCTCCAATCTCGCGCCCCAGGCGCGCTGGCGGGACTTCATTCTCACGCCGCCCTGCCAAAACGTCACGAGCAATCTGAGCACGCTGCCCACCCTGACCAGTCAGCTCGTCATCGACCCGAACTGCACCATCACCGCCAACCCGCTGAGCTTCGGCACGGTCACCGGGATCACTGGCCATGAGGCTACCAGTAATCTCTCGGCCACCTGCACGCCAAACGCCGCTTACACCATTACGCTGAACGGCGGCTCGGTTAGCGGCAATGTCAATGAGCGTCAGATGCGCTTGGGTCCTGGTCCCGACACGGTCGACTACCAGTTGTATCGTGACAGCGGACGCACGCAGGTGTGGGGCGATACGCAGGCTACCGGCGTGACCGGCAGCGGCACGGGCAGTGCCCAGTCCATCCCGGTATACGGCTCGGTGCCGGCGCAAGGCCCCAAGCCGCCAGGCTTGTACCAGGACACCATTACCGCCACCATTACCTTCTGACATTCAGAACTCTACCTTCAATGCGAACTGCATGATCCGGTTGTCGCCGACCGTGCTGGTGATGCGGCCCACCGTCGGGGAGCCGATGGACGCATTTGGAAACCCGAAGTGGGGTGTGTTGACCAGTGCGTCAAGGTGTCAAGTGCACGGTCTGTCATTACGCATGTGCTGTCAGGAGCTGCGTAGTCGCTGTTGCCGTTGGCCCAGCCTCAGGCGAGACGAAGCAGGCTGGCGGCCGCCGCAACTCAATCGCTTGACTTTTCAGGATGCTGTGGTATCTACAGTGCTTCTTCTTCGACGATCAAAGGTAGGTCCTGGGTGCGTGATTCTTGGTGCTTCGTGCGGTTGTTGGCAGTGCTCATTGCAGGGCTGGCAGGGTGGCCCGGTGTCATCGCCGCGCAGTCGCTGAACGCGCGTGACGGATCCGATCAGGCACCGCGGTTGTGGTTGGTTCAGAACCTATGGGGCTTTCGGCAGTGGCCGGCGGTCGAGCAGGAGTGGTCCGTCGACGAGCAGCTCGAAAAGCTTCGGCAGACCGAGTTCGACGCTTTCGACGTCGCCCTCCCAGACGACGCGGCAGAGCCGGGTGTCATTGCCCACTGGCGTGCCCTGGCGGCGAAGTATGGCCTCGGCATCGGCGTTGAGGCGTTTCCCGAGCGCGTGGAGGATCTCGATGCGGCTCTCCCTTTCATCAAGGGTGTCCAGGCGCCGTACGTCGACCTCCATGTTGGTGGTTACTTCATGGCCGAGGGTGATGCCGAAGCGCTCCTGCGCAGCCTCGTCGAGCGCTGCAAGAGTGAGGGCATCCCCATGATGACACAAACGCATCGCGGCCGCGTCACGCAAGATCTGCTGCGCACGGTGCGCTACGCCAACGCAATTCCGGATCTTCGCTTCGCGTTGGACGTGTCGCACTATGTGGTTGCCGGCGAGCTCACCGGTGAGCTGTCACCGGAGGCGCGCGGCGCGTTCGACGTGCTCGTGAGGCGTACGGCGATGCTCGACGGCCGCGTATCGAACGGCGAACAGGTACAGATCGACATCGGCTCGGGCGGCGACACGCCGCACGCGAAGCGGTTTGCCGCACTGTGGAAGCAAGCGATGATTGCCTGGCTGCAAAGCGCGGTGCCAGGCGACCTCTTCATCTTCCGGGTGGAGCTCGGACCGCCGGACTACGCGATCCGGGATCTCTCGGGCCGCGAGATTTCCGACCGCTGGGCGCAGGCGCTCGTCATTCGTGACCTCGCGGAGCGACTGTGGAATGAAGCGGTGCGGGAGACGGGCAAGGGTGAGCTGCACGCATCGGGTGCGCGCGGCGGTGACAGGTGAACAGGTGACCGGGTGACCAGGTGACAGGGTGAATCGAGGTTGCTCACCTTTATGGTATGGCATCTCGTGGAGAAGCACTCATGGCGTACACATACGACGAACTGCACGAAAAGACGATTGCCGAGCTGCGTGAGATCGCCAAGGACGTCGACCATGAGGCCGTTCAAGGGCACACGCAGATGAACAAGGAGCATCTACTGCCCGCGCTCTGCGAAGCGCTCGGCATCGAGATGCACGCACATCACGTGGTCGTGGGGGTCGATAAATCATCGATCAAGCAAGCGATCCGTTCGCTCAAGAAGGAACGCGACCGAGCCCTTGCCGACCATGACCACACACAGCTCAAGCACGTTCGGCGGCGGATTCATCGTCTCAAGCGCCGTCTCCACGCGGCGACGGTCTAGTTCTAGCGGGCCGCGGCCTTCGGTCGCGCCCCACGACGCTCACTTGCGAGCCCCGAAACTTGACCAAATGCGTCAAGTTTCGGGTCCTCAAGGGTTCTAGTGACAGGACACCAAAGGAGGACGCCCATGGCGGAGGAAGTCCGTCTCGTCGACTACTTCTACGTGTTCGTCCCTGACAAGCCGGGTGCGGGAAGTCGCATCCTGCAGCAACTCAAGGATGCGAATGTCAACCTCCTGGCGTTCTCTGGATTCCCCGAGGGACGTCGGGCACAGCTCGACTTCGTGCCAGAGGATCCGGCCGCGCTCAAGCGGCTGGCTCGTCGAGCCAAATGGAAGCTGGTCGGTCCCAAGAAGGCGTTCTTGATCGCCGACGAGGACCGCGTTGGTGCCATGGCCGATCTGTTGGGACGTCTCGCGGATGCCGGGATCAACGTCATCGCGAGTGATGCGGTCGCCACCCGTGCCGGTCAGTTTGGCGTGATTCTCTGGGTCGCGCCGCGCGACGTCAGGAAAGCCGCGAAGGTCCTCGGTGCCAAGTAGGAGCGCTTACATACGAAACAAAACCTTCAGGCGGGTCTTCGCAGCTTCGAAGGCTGCGCGATGCGCGTTGAGGGGATATTCAGCAGCAACGAGGGGCGCGGTCTGCACGACAGTGCGGGTCAGCAGGTCCAGCGCTGCTGTGAATGGCCCGCACCGAGATCCAACGAGTGTCACCTCGTCGACGACGATGGGCCAAGCCTCCAGAGGTGTCGTGCCGTGAAACGTGGACTTGAGCACGACCGTGCCCCGTGGTCGTACGAGCCCGAGGGCGAGTGTCAGACCCTCCGCGCGTCCCGAAACATCGACGACGACGTCGAATGCTAGTGAAGGCAATCGCAACCCGCCTTCGCACGGCTCCGGCGCGGCGAGTTACATCGGGTCCATCGTCGATGCGGCTTCGACCGCAGCAGCGCGCGAAGCGTTCGCCGTGAACCGAAGGGAGGATTCGTTCCTGTGGAGAAACCACCGGTCGAGGACGACGTGACGCGAGAACCAGCGGGTCCCGAGTAGTCGGCGTCCCGCTGCCGTGATCGCGGCACGCGGCAGCAGACCACCTATCGACGTCGTGTGATTGCCTGTCGGCCCGCGGCGCCCAAAGCGTGCCTGCACGGCGGCTTGATATGCGGCGAGCCCGTCCGATCGCCGATTGCCCGCAATGGCCTGCGCCGCCAGCAGACCGGATTCGACGGCCGGGCGAATGCCCTCCCCGCTTTGTGTGTAGGCAAGACCGGCGGCATCGCCGATCAAGAGGGCGTTATCGGCGACTATCGTGCGGGGTGAGGAGTCGTAGAGCAGGTAGGCGTGACCCCGCCACCCATCTGGCAGATCCCCCGGCAGGCGGCCCGCGTGCTGCAATTGCGCGACGAACCGCTGCAGATGCTCGGAGAGCCGGCGGCGATCCTGCCGCCCGATGCCCACGTTCAGGACTCGTTCCTTTCGAAAACACCAGCCATAGCCGGCGAGGTCCGAGCAAAAGTAGAGCTCGGGAGCCTCGGGTGCGATGCGGCAGACGCTCATCTGGGCCGCTGATAGCAGGAACTCCACCTCGTTGGCCACGACTACCGGCTCCTCGCGGCGTGGGCCGTTCAAGCGACGAGCCACTGGACAAAAATGGCCGCCGGCGCCGACGAGCATCGGTGCGGCGTATTCGTCGTTCACGACCCAGCCTGCTGCCGTGTGCTCGATCCGATTCACATGGACGTCGAGCGCCAGACGTGCTCCCGATCGCTCGAGCAGATAGTGATCGAACTCTCGTCTGAGGATGCCGAAGCTGACCGGGGCATCGTACGAGGTGTCGACGAGCGCACCGCCCATGAGCCCCGTTCGAAAGGCGGTAATCGGTTGAAACGTCCGCGAGCGCCGATAGTCCCGGACGTCGAGATCCAGCGCGTCCGCCACCGCCGGTGTGATCCAGCCGGCGCAGACTTTGTCGCGAGGGAACACTGCACGGTCCAGCACCAGCACGTCGACGCCCGCCTGACGCAGCTTCCAGGCACAGCTCGAGCCCGCCGGGCCACCGCCGATGACCAGCACATCTGCCGACGTCACAGCGGCCCCTCGTACAGGTGATTGCGCGTCAAAGGCACCCGGTTCGTCGCGCCGCGCGCGAAGAGCACCTGAAAGAGCTGCATCGTGCCCGTCGTGAACGCGGCCTCCGACCCGGCCAAATACAACTGCCACGCCCGCGCAAAGGGCTCATCGAACATCGTCTTGACCCGGTCGGTCGCCGCTTCGAACCGGCGTCGCCAATGGTGCAGCGTACGAGCGTAGTGCAAGCGCAGGTTCTCGATATCGAGGACCGATAAGTCGAACGGCGCGAGGATGCGTCCGACGACCTGCGGCAACGTGGGCGGGTATCCGCCTGGGAAGATGCGCTTGCGGATCCAGGCGTTGAGCGGCGCCGGATGATTGCGCCCGATGAAGTGCAGGAAGCCGCGGCCATTCGGATCGAGCACGCGATCGATCGTCTGGCCGAGCATTTGGTAGCACTCGAGACCCACGTGCTCGAGCATTCCGACCGAGACGAAGGCATCGTAGCGACCGGTGATGTGCCGGTAGTCGTCTTCGATGAACTCGACCCGATTGGCCAAGCCTTCGGCCCGCGCCTGCGCGCGCGCGTACGCAATTTGCTCGTGTGAGATGTTGAACGCCCGCACACGCGCACCATGGTGGCGTGCCATGTGCCGGGCCAACGCTCCCCAACCGCAGCCGGCCTCCACGACCGTTTCTCCCGGTTGCAGCCGCAGCTTCCGGCAGATGTACTCCATCTTGACCCGTTGCGCCTCTTCGAGCGAGGCGCGAGCATGGGGAAAGTACGCGCAGGTGTAGACGAGCTGATCATCCAACCACAGCCGGTAGAAGTCGTTGCCGATGTCGTAGTGGTGGTGGATGTTGTGGCGCGCCGTATTGAGGCCGTGCGATCGGTCCAGCCAGGGCGCGAGGTGATCCCGCCACCGCTTGGCGCCGGAGGTGACCCGGTAGAGCGCTTCGAGTGCCGTGACGAGGTCGCCGGCGACCTCGAGGTTGCCCCACATGTACGCCTCGCCGAACTCGAGAGAGGGACGGGTGAGCAAGCGGATCAGCGTCGCGCGATTGCGTATCTGAATCGTCGCGATGGGCTCGCTCGATGCTGGGCCGTACACCAGATCGCCGAGGGCCAGGTTGACCGGCGCGTCCTCGATGTATCGGCGAAGAAGACCAAGGAGCATTCGGTCTCCCGCCGTGCCAACCGGCGCGGCGCGAGCAATCGCTCCCTGATCCGATTCCGGCTGGCCCGACGAGGTCATACCCAGTGAAGCGCTGTTGGGTTGCGAAGCCATGCAGCCTCCAGAAGTAGATGCAGAAGCACCCCGTCAGTGGTAGATCCCGATACCGGGCAGGGGCACATCGGCACGCCGATTATACGCGCCGGCAGAATTCGCCGATGGTTGGATGCACGAGGGCCGCGAAATCAGGTGATCCCTTGATCCCTAGACCCCTTGATCCCCTCCTTCAACACTCGCCCTGCCACTCAACGGCGCCAACCGATCGCCCATATCGCGCGGACGAGGGAGCCGAGAGGATTGGCAACATGATGCGCATCGCCCGCCGCATCTCATCCATCGTCCCAATCGTGATGCGGGCGTGGGTGGTGAGTGGAGGAAACGGACGAGCGACTGCGAGGCCGGCTTCGCGACACAGATGCTGGAAGCTGCCCGCATCGCGCCGCACATCCACCATCAGGAAGTTCGCTTCGGAAGGAAGCACGCGATAGCCGGCCCGTTCGTAGGCCTCGCGTGTGAACGCGCGTGCCTCGTGGTTGAGGGTGCGTTGCTGCGCAAGATGCTTCTCATCGCCGAGAGAGGCGAGGGCAGCCGCGGCGCTGGCGCTGCTGAGCCCGTTTCGTGCGAGCTGTTGCTGCATGGCCGACAGTGTGTCCGGGTGACCGATCGCGTAGCCCACGCGCAAGCCGGCCATCCCATGAATCTTGGAGAACGTGCGTGAGACGATGATGCGCGGGTCAGTGCGTGTGAGCGGGAGGGCCGTGGCGTACGAGCGGTCCTCCACGTACTCGTAATACGCTTCATCCACCAGGATCACGGCGTCCGGTGTGGTTCGCCGGACCCGCGCGACGAAGTCGGTGATCGCATCGGAGGAGTTGACCCCGCCGGTCGGGTTGTTGGGATTGCAGACGAAGAAGAGTCCAGCGCCTTGCCCTCGGGCCGCCATGGCCGTCAAATCCAGGGCGCCGGACGGTTGTACTGGTACTGCGTCGATTGGTGTGCCAATCAGGGCGGCCGTGCGGCTCGGCGCCTCGAACGTTGGCGCCGCCGTGACGAGCCCGTGTGACGAGGAGGTGAATGCAAGGGTGGTGGCACGGAGGATCTCGCCAGAGCCCGGAGCGAGCGCAACCTGCTCCTCCCCGACCTCGTGCAGCGCCGCGAGCGCCGCTCCGAGCGCGGAGGTGTGCTTGGACGGATAGCGATTGGCCTCGCTCAAGCTTGCGCGGAGTGCCTCGAGCGCGGCTGGACCGAGACCGTAGGAGTTCTCGTTGCTGCTGAGCCTGAGCGGCCCACCGTCCTCCCCTGGGGCGCTGGATATCGCTCGGGCTGTGCCGAATGCTGTACGGGGCCACAGGGAAGCGCCAAGCGTGGCTGCAGCGAGCGAGCGGGTAACCGCCCGCCGCGAGAGGCCTCGGCCGACTTCCGTTGCGAGAGCGTGAGGAGCCTGCCTGCTCATGTCATCTCTCCTTCTTGTACCGGAGCAGGGCCGACGTGCGGGGGGCGGACACCAGCTTACCATCGCGGGCCGATGTCTGATCCAGTGAACGGCGCTGTCCGATGTCTTGGAGAAAATGAAGGGCTCGAGGGGTTCCCGTGTGCTTACCTCCGCCACGGCGACGGACGAAGGGGCCGTCACCGTAGCGGAGGCGGAAGTGCAAACACGACGGTTGATGGCTTTCGGGCTGCTATCAATCCGGAATTCTGGTCGCGAGGGCGACGCCACCAGCATTGCCAAACCGGCCATCGGTCGATTTGTACCGGGCGTATTCCACGACGAGCGGTCCGCGCTCAACACCGAAGTGCTCGACGAGAATACTGAACCGCCGCCCGTCAACTTCGGGAAAGTGGTCCTGGATGCGTACCGTCAGCCGTCCAAGCGACGCGATTGAGAAATCGCGGTGAGCAGTTGCGCCATCGTCCAAAACGACGGTCAGTCGCACGCCCACACCCTCCGAGAGGAGATTCCCTACGAGCACGTAGGTATCGTCAGCGGCCGGCCCGCCGGAGGCCGCCTCGCCAATTGCCCACTTCGTTCCCGTTTCCGTTGCTCCCAACGTCACGTGGCCTTCGTACCACGAGGCGGGCGTTGGCCCCCACCACATGACACGCTCGGCGACGATCGGTACCGACGAGAACACCTGCATCGCCATCGAGGTGGCGGCCAGTCGCGGATCCTCCCGGTCGACCAGAATGGTCCGTCGAGAGCGTGGGGGTACTTCGTACGGCCCGGTTCCAAAGGGCACGCCACCCTCCGGGAGCAGATAGCCGATGGAGACCTCCGCTGTCTCGTCACCCGGATTGCCCACGACGACGAACGTGTCGAAGAACGACGTTTCGCCTTCGGCGAAGGACCATTCCCGGCTGAGCAGCGGGGTGCCCCGCGACGTTGTGCCCGCGTCGAACCGCTCGCCGAAATACATGGCCCGTTCGGCGACAATGGGGCGGTCTGCCGAGATGACGGCTGCAACTTCGGCGAACTCGAGACCCGGCACCTCGTTGGCCCAGACGGTGCGTCGTCCCTGCGCGGGCACGACGACCTCTTGTGTGACGGGGTCGCCGCTGCCGCGCAAATATTGGATTGTGACCTGTGTCTCGGCGTCGTTCGGGTTCGCGATCAGATAAAAGAGATTGGTGAAATACGTCGCGCCCTCGGCGAAATACCACGTCGCCGCGGTCTCGGGTGTCCCGCTTTCCAGCGTGCTGCCGTAGGCACGGGCGGCATCCCAGTGCATCTGGCGCGTCGCCACCACGGGTTGATCCGACTCGACGTGGATCGAGACACCGCCCTGGTGCGTGCTCATTACCTCGTTCACGTTGATCGTTTGTCGCTTGCCGGGCTCCAGAGTGAACGGCACTGCCGTTGGCTCGGCTGACGTTTCCGGATTTAGAGTGATGACGCCCTCGGCAGCTTCGGTGTCGCTGGGGTTGAAGAGGCCCAGGTCAGTTTGGAAGACGCCGGTGGCGCCCTCGGCGAAATGTTGCTCGAACGGCACCGTGACGGTCGCTGTTTCCGTCCAGGTCTCGCCGGCTCCAGTGAAGAAGTACGCCGCCCCCCTCGAGTCAGGGAAGTGCAGTGCGCCGACAATCAGCGTGTCGCCGTCGAGCGCCGTCTGCTGCGGCGGGGCTGTTATATCGCTCTGGCCGCCCTCTGCCGTGAGCGTCGCTGTCTCGGTCCAGGTATCGCCAGCCCCGGTAAACACGTGCACGGCGTCGGGGGTCCGAATGAAGAGTGTCTCGCCGACGAGATCCACCTGTTCCGCGTCGCCGGACGGCGTGAGCTTGGCGGTTTCCGTCCATGTATCTCCGCTGTCCACGAACACGTATGCGGCGTCGAGGGCATGAGCGCCGACGACAATGGTGTTGCCCACAACGGTCACGGAGGAGCCGAACCAATCGGCTCCTCTTCCGTCCGACGCGACCAGCTCTGCCGCCTCCACCCAGGTGTCACCGTTCCGCGTCAACACATACGCCGAACCTTGCTCGAAATTGGCGGCAGGCGTGCCGACGACGATGGTGTCTCCGTCGATGTCGACAGACGAGGCGAAGCGTTGTCCATCGCCGAAGGTGAGCTTGGCCGTCTCGCTCCAGGTGCCGTCGTCTGCGCGGGTGAAGACGTACCAACCGCTGACCAGGGTGCTGTCGTCGAGAGCCATCGGCGTACCAAAGTTCCCGACCTCATCGCTCGGCGTCAGCGTCGCCGTTTGCGACCATGTGCCGTTCGCGCGTGTGAAGACATAGGCCAACCGTGCAGATGGTGCGCCAACCACCAGTGTGTCGCCCATGAGTACGACAGACTGACCGAACCCATCGCCCGGTGCGCCGCCCGTTGCGACGAGCTTGGCCGTTTCGGTCCAGCCAGCGTCTGTCCGCGTAAAGACGTACGCGGCGCCCAAGCTAGTTTGGCTTCCGCCAATAAGGGTGTCCCCGGGCGCGCCGACAACCGCCGTGTCGCCGTCGATGGCGACGGATTGGCCGAAGGACAGTCGCGAGACCAGCGCCTGCTCGACGCGGGAATCACTGATGTTCGCATCCTGCGCAGCGCTGGCTGTTGCGGAAATGAGGAATATCGCCAGAGCGCCGCTCAAAAGAGTAATCTGCCTCATCCGTTTTCTCCTGGTAGGGGAAGAGCTACGAATACGGGAGGAATACGGCGACGAGTGTCCCGTGAGGCGCTGGCAACGAGAAGCGCGTCGGGATGAAGCGTGTCGGTCTCGTGACGAACGCCATCGATCCAGGGACAAGTCGCGATTTGAGCTCGGGCAGGCAGCGCGAGGCTTCACACTCGCGATTGTCGGCAATTCTCCGTGGGCGGCGCTGTCAGATTCTTTGGACGGGGCGAGTGGTCCAGAGGCATGCTGGAGTGAACTAGCCTACAGTTGCGCGAGGGCGGCGAACGCGGTATATTACGGGGGGGTTTGGAAGTTTGCCCGCCTCAGTCACCACGCGAGCCAGTGGAGCCGCTCCTGATTTGCTTCGCTCAGATCGTGTCTGTCCTGCAGCGTGGGCCGTCCGCGCAAGCGACCTTCCGTGAGGTGCCCTTTAGACGTCCACAAGTGTCTGGGTACGAATACCCGTGAGTATGCAAGGCCCCGGTCTTGCCGTTCAGGAGCAGAGGAGTAGGTCCATGAGTCGGAAACTGTATGTGGGCAACCTGCCGTTCGAAACCAGCGAAGCAGATCTCGAGGCGTTGTTCGGTCGCGTGGGTACTGTCGACACGGTCCAGGTGATGCGGGATATGGTCACTGGGCGTGCGCGTGGCTTCGCCTTCGTCGAAATGGCGACTGACGAGGAGGCGCAGAACGCCATCCGTGAGCTGCATGAGACGCAGGTCGGCGGCCGGACGCTCACGGTCAACGAAGCGCGTCCGAAGCCGGCCTTTGGCGGCGGACCGCGGCCTTTTGGCGAGGGCCGTCGGAACGGTGGTGGCGGTGGCGGTGGCGGCGGCCGGGGCGGTCGTCGACGCGAGCCGCGCTGGTAACGGTGCGTTCGGCGAGCACGCCCTGCCAGCCGAAAGGGAGGGACGCCTCGCCGACGCGTCCTAACGTGGAGGGGCGCACCGCCTCGGTGCGTCCATCCGTTTCAGAGAACCGCACGGGCTGGCCCGTGGCGGTTGTTCGTGTGTGCTCAACCGCACGAAATGCAGGCGTCACAGCCCACTAGCCCTTTACGCGTCGCAGTCGACGCAGCGGATCTCGTCGAAGATTGTCTGCCGCAGGTCGGCGTTTTCCCGGGCGTAGTCGATGAGGCACCGAATCGCCTTGCCGGTGTCCGGCAAATTGTAGGTCTGAGCCATCTCTTCGAGAAAGTCGATCTTCGACTGCTCGAGCTCCACGGTAAGCGGCAACTTATCCTTCATTGCGTTCCTTCCTTTGCTCTCGGGATGCCTCCACCACGCTCGATACGACCCCAGCGGGAGCGCGCCGGTGACGCTTCTTCGCTAGAATCATGTGCGTAGGCCGTCTCACCTGCACCCATGACCAGCCCCGCCTATCGCCGCGATTCCTCGTTCCTCCTGGTGGAGTACGACACTCAGCGAACACTCCGGACGCGAAACAAGCCCTATTATCGTGTCCTCCACTGGCCGATCTGGGTGTTCGTGTTCTTCATCGCCCCGGGACCGCTGACCTTCGCCCTCTTCGACCGCGGCTTCGACTGGCGCATGGGTGCCTGGCTATCGCTCGTCGTTTTGGGCACTGCTCTCGCGGGTCTCGGTGGGCGGCTGCCTGGGTGCGAGCCGGCACCCTACATCATTCGCTTCACCGAGGATCGGCCGAACCCGATCTATCGGCGCATCTGCTATTCGTTTGCATGGGGCGCAGCCATCACCTTTGCCCTGCTCAACATCGCCGGCCTTGTCATCGCTGTCACAACGGGCACCTGGATGCTCGAGCAGATTTATCGAACCAGCTATTTTCCGATCGCTGGTGCGATCTGGCTGGCAGGGTTGCTCGGTTACTTGCCGCGTGTCAAGTCGTCGACACAGGGTGAGGGGCATGAGCGGCGGTACTTCTACGGCACGGTTTGGGCAGTGAGCATTGCGCAGCCGTTACTCGGGCTTATGTGGATTGGCCTGCCGCACACGCGCGCCGCGGACCTCGTCAAGCTAATCGTATTCGTCGCCATACTCGCAGGCGTGGGCTGGCTCGCGTATCGCGGCCGTCTGCCGCGCACGCGGCCAATCGTGCCCGGCGAATTGGCAGCGCTCGACTGACCGTTCAACGGCACTGGTCCGGAGCTGGCCAATGCACCCAGCACGCGCCACCATGAACCCGGCACCCTGAACCCTGCGCTTTGCCTTATGCCTCGAGACATCGACCTGCTCACCTCGAATACGCTCAAGCATCTGCGGGATCGCTGGTGGCCGGACGCCTTCACAACGTTCTTGGAAGACACGCTTCAGCCGCGGCCGGACAAGCGCATTCTCGACGTCGGTTGTGGACGTGGCACCGCGGAGCTCGCTTTCCTCGAGCGCCAGAATGGCGGTGGGCAGTCGGCATCGCCGCTGCTGGTCGCGATCGACATCGTGGAGAGCCGCGTGCGCGAGGCGCGCGCCGCCGCCCAGGACCGCGGCCTGACACTGCCCGTCGCGACAGCTGACGCCCTTCAGTTGCCGTTCGCGCCAGGATCGTTCGATGCGACCTTTGCTGTCGCCGTGCTCCAGTACGTCCCGTACCCGATCCGTGTTCTCCACGAGTGTGCCCGCGTCACCAAGCCCGGCGGCCGCATCGTCATCGTCGAGCCGGACAATGGCGCTCGATATTTCTACACATCGCTCGAGAGCGGCCGACGCGCGTTCGAGCTTGGCACGGAGTTCTTCGCGGCGCTCGCAACGTCCGCCGGTGATCCGGCCGACCCGGTGATCGGGCCGAAGCTGCCGTCCCTCTTTCTCGAAGTGGGCATCGAGCCGGTGACCGTACAGCTCTTTCCGGTTCCCCAGGTACGCGTCGGGGCGCCCGCGCCGAGCGTCTGGGCTGCGCGCGAAGAGAGCATTGGCGATGCCGTTGCGCGCGCGCCGAGTGAGGCGCTGAAGCGGCTCGGCCGCGACTATTTGAAGGCGGTCGCCCGCTATCGTGACCAAGCAACCGCAGCGGGTCCTGCGTTCGTCGAGATCCAACACACAATTTTGTTTGCCGCGATCGGCCAGAACGCTGCAGAGTCAGCCGACCGACCCTTGCCGGTATGACTGGTAGCGCCCGTGCAGGATGGGAGGGGTGGAACGAATACGCGGCGTTCTACGACTGGGAGAATGCCCGAACCGTTGGGCGGCGTGACGTAGCGTTCTGGCGCAATCTCGCGCGCCAGGCGGGTGGTCCCGTGCTCGAGCTCGGCTGCGGCACGGGACGCGTGGCGGTACCGCTCGTGAGGGCGCGCGTCTCCATGGTCGGTGTCGATCGATCCGAGGCCATGCTGGCCCGAGCACGGCAGCGCCTGCGCCGATCGCCGGACGGGCTGCTCCTCGTCCGAGGCGACATCACCAGCCTCCCGTTCGAGCCGCACACCTTTCCGCTGGTCATCGCGCCGTACGGAGTCCTTCAGTCGCTGCTCAGCGATCGATTGCTCAAACGGACGCTCGACGACGTCGCGCGTGTCGTGCGTCCGGGCGGGCTATTTGGTGTGGATCTCGTCGCGGACGTGCCCCGCTGGGAGCAGTACGACCGGCGGCTCACCTTGCGTGGACGATCAGGACCGCATGGGTTGCCGGTGGCGCTCGTCGAGTCGGTGCGGCAGGACCGCGTCCGCAAGCTCACGATCTTCGACCAGGAGTACATCGAGGGCAAGGGGGCTGGGCGTCGTGTCACCCGCTTCTCGGTGGCGTTCCGCACCCTCAGCGTGCCGGATATGGCAAAGCGCCTCGAGCGTGCCGGCTTCCGCATCGACGCGCTGCTCGGCGATTACAACGGCACTCCGTGGGATCCGCGTTCGGACACATGGCTGATCCTGGCGCGTCGGCGGATGGGTGAGGGGGTGACCAGGTGACAAAGTGACAAGGTGACAAGGTGAACGGGCGGTTCGGAACGCCGTCGGCCCACATCGAACGACGGAGAAGCACCACAAGCACGTGACCCCAGTGTCGAGTTGCCCCGGTCACCCCTTCACCCGGTCACCCCGTCACCCTGTCACCTTGTCACCCCGTCACCCGGTCACCTTGTCACCCCCTCACCCTGTCACCCCGTCACCCCGTCACCCGGTCACCCCCCCGTCACCCCGTCACCCCGTCACCCCGTCACCCGGTACGCTCCACCCGCCTCCGTCTCGATGCGATGGACGCGGTGGCCCACACGCACTCGACATGTACCGCCCCGCGTCGATCGAATAGTGGCTTCGGTGAGCGCTCCGTCGGCCCAAGTGATGTCGACCTCGAACCCGCCGCGTGCGCGCAGGCCGCTCACCGATCCTCGGCGCCAGGCGCGGGGCAGCGCGGGAAGCAGGTGCAGCTCGCCCGCGTGGCTCTGGAGCAGCATCTCGGCGATCCCAGCCGTGATGCCGAAGTTGCCATCGATCTGGAACGGCGGATGACCGCTGAACAGGTTGGGATAGACGCCGCCTCCTGAGAGGACGCCGCGTTCCTCTTGATCTGCTGGAAGCAGCCGCAGAAAACGTTGAATGAGCCCGTGGGCGTGGTCTCCGTCGCGCAGGCGCGCCCAGAAGCTCACCTTCCACGCCATCGACCAGCCGGTTCCTTCGTCTCCACGCGCCAGCAACGACCGGCGGGCCGCCGCCAAGAGCTCTGGCGTCGCGTGCGTGATCAGCCGTCCGGGGTGCAACGCGAACAGGTGGGAAACATGGCGATGGTGGGGTTCCACCTCCTCGAAGGGCTGCGCCCATTCCATCAACCGACCGTCTGCGCCGACGCGTGGACGACGAAGCCGCGCACGGGCGTTGGCGACGTCGCGCGTGAGCTCGTCGTCCACTTCGAGCACGCGGGCGGCTTCGACAAGGTTCGTGAAGAGATCCCACGCAATCTCGTGGTCCATGGTGGGTCCCATGCTGAGGCTTGCCTTCGAGTCGTCTGGAGCAACGAAGCGGTTCTCTGGTGAGTTGGCGGGACCGGAGATCAGCTCACCGGTCGATGGATCTTCGACGAGCCAGTCCAAGACGAAGCGCGCAGCTCCCGCCATGATCGGATACACGCCGCGAAGGTACTCGCGGTCGAGGCTGAACGCGTAGTGTTCCCACAGATGCTGCGTCATCCACGCGCCGGCGGTTGGCAGCAGGCCCCAGCCGGGATGCTCACCCGGCGAGGTGAAGCCCCACACGTTGTGAATGGCGTGCACCGTCCATCCGCGCGCACCGTAGTGAACGCGCGCCGTTCTCGTTCCAGGCGCCTGCATGGCTTCGATCAGCCGGGTCAATGGCTCGACGGTCTCTGCGAGATTGGTCACCTCCGCTGGCCAGTAGTTCATCTGCAGGTTGATGTTGGTGTGATAGTCGCCGTTCCATGGCGTGTCGGTCGTATCGGCCCAGAGGCCCTGCAGGTTGGCGGGTAACGAGCCTGGACGGGAGCTGGCAATGAGAAGATATCTGCCGTAGTTGAAGGCGAGCGCAGCGAGCGCGGGATCGGCCGAGCCAGTGGCCTCGCCTAGCCGTAGCTCGCCGGAGGCGAGCGAAGGCTGGCCGAGGTCGAGCTTCACTCGCCGAAACAGCGCTCGATGATCCGTAATGTGACGGGCGCGCAGGTCATCGTATGGTCTGGATGCGGCCGCGTCGATCCGGTTGGCAGTTGGCCCATCAGGAGACACGCCGCGATACGAGGGCGGTTCGAGCGCATAGTCCGTCGCGGCCGACAGCAGCAGCACCAGGCTGTCAGCCTTCCGGACGCGAAGGTTGTTGTCGGCGACCGTGCTCTCGCCTCCTTCGGCCAGGGCGCGGACTTGCGCGGCGAAGCGCAAGCCCGTCTGCGTGTCGCCGTTGAACATCCGACCGCGCATGACCAACTCGTTGGTCTCATCGACGGCGGTGGTGGCTGCCTCCGATCGCGTAAGCGCCACGTCGACGTTGATGAGACCGGGCGCATCGCATGCCGCGCGGACCACCAGCACCTCGTCTGGATGGCTTGCGAACACCTCTCGCGTGCAAGACGCAGTACCGAGCCGGTAGCTCACCCGCGCGACGGCGCTGTCGAGATCCAGCTCACGCCTGTAGTCGGTGGCGTTGTCGTGGCCGGCAAAGGTGAGCGACAGATCGCCGAGGGTTTGATACGAGCCATAGGCGAGCCGCGCACCCTTGGCTCGTCCGCTTCCGGGCCCGCGGCAGATCAACGTGCGGTTGGCGAGCTCTTCGGCGTCCGCATATCGACCCTTCCAGAGCAGCGCACGGATCTTCGGAAGCGCGTCGCGTGCCGCCGGATTATCGGCATCCTGAGGGCCGCCCGACCAGAGCGAATCCTCGTTCAATTGAAGCCGCTCGTGAGCCGGATCGCCGAATACCATGGCACCCAGCCGGCCGTTGCCAACGGGCAGGGCTTCGACCCACGTCTTCGCGGGCTGTCGGTACCACAGTCGCGTTGCGCCATCCGCTGCCGGCTGCACCTGCGCTCGATGGGGCCATGCCGTGCCGGCGCTGATCAGCACCGCGCCAAAGAAAGCCCATCGCGCGATTCGAGTGTTCTTCATTTGTTCTCGTGTCCGGTGGCTCACGCTATGCGATTAAGGCCTCGGCAGGCAACCGGCCACACTGTTCGCCTGCAACGGCCCCTGCCTTCAGCGTGCTGCAGGCGGTTCGTCCCTCGACCCCGCTCGGGGCGACGCTGAGCGACGGCCAAGGGTCGTTTCGAAACGAGTTCGGCACAGTATTCGTGCCACATCGAGCTCGCCCGGGGCGAGCTGCATACCTGCAAGCCATCGGCTCGACCCGCGACGTACCACCGCCGCCATCTTCCACGCTACCGGCCGATGCTTCACGGACCGGTACGCCGTCCGATGCATAACGCGGACGATCTTCCCGGACATGCATGGCCGTCCAAGGGCCGAAGTCCCGCTCCGCCTCATGTGTGTTGTGATGACGGCACTTCAGCTGGACATTTGCGACTGAGGCCTCACCTCCCCTGGCGTAGGGCACCACGTGATGAAATTCGAGCTGCCCGTATTCGGTACAGCGATGCCCGCTTGCGCTAACGAAGGCACATTCCCCCTCGTCACGTTCCCACACGGTGCGCCTGACGGCAGCAGGAATTCGGCGCGACCGCGCTGCGGAGGCGGCGCTCGTCCGGGGGTTCGCGGTGGCGGCCAGCTTCGTCTTGGCCGCGTCGCGTAGCAGCACCGTCAGGGCGCGATCGACGAGGACCGCCAGATCGCCACTCGGGATGCTGTGGCGCAGGAGGTCTTGCGCCGTGCGGAGCTTCTCGTAAGTCTCAGCGGAAATCGTGACCGTCAGCTTGTAGCGCGCGGGCGCGAGCGGTGTGACGATTCCTGGTGACGGGTTCTCGGTCGAGGCCTGCCCTAACGGTGGGCCGACGGAGTACGTTCCGGGCGTGGCGGACGCATCTAGCGTCGAGGGACCTGTCGTGTCGGCGGTCTTCACCGAAGCCGCCGTCGTGCACGCCAGCAACGCCTCCGGTGCGGGTGACTTCGGTGCCGGCAGCTTTCGCACCGTGCTCGGAACATCTGGGCGCGGTTGCAGCCTGGCCACGATTTCCTCGATACAATCAGACATATAGATCAACAAGAGGAGACACGTGGGCAAGAACAAGACTGACCTTCTGGCAGGGACGCTCGATCTCATCGTGCTCAAGCTGCTCCAGAGCGGGCCGGCCAACGGCTGGGACATCACGCAGCGCATCCATGTCCTGTCCAGGGACATCCTGAGCATCAACTACGGGTCGTTGTATCCCGCGTTGCACCGGCTCGAGGCGCGTGGGTGGATAAGCTCGGAATGGGGAGCGTCCGAGAACAACCGGCGGGCGAAGTTCTACACGTTGACCGCGGCAGGACGACGGCAATTGGCCGCCGAGCGCCAGACATGGGAGCGGTTCTCCACGGCCCTCGAGCTGATTCTCCAGACGAGGTGAGAGAACAGAGGCCGACATGCTGAACCGACTGAAGCCGAGGCTTCGTGCCCTGTTCCGCAGAGCCAAAGTCGAACAGGAGCTCGACGAGGAGCTCTCCTACCACCTGGAGAAGGATGTTCAACGGCACATCGCACAGGGTATGAGCCTGGAGGAAGCAAGATTGGCCGTGCGGCGAGGCTTCGGCAACGTGGAGCTGTTCAAGGAAGAAAGTCGTGACGCGCGCGGCACTCGGCTGTTCGACGATTTCGTGCAGGATGTTCGGTACGTGATCCGGACGCTCCGGAAGAGCCCCGGGTTCACGACGGCCGTCGTGCTGACCCTTGCGCTCGGGATCGGCATGACGACCGCGATCTTCACCATGATCCATGGCGTGCTCCTGCGGTCCCTTCCGTTCAAGGAGCCGGACCGGTTGGTATTGCTCTACACGGTCATGGAGGGTGAAGGAGAGTATGAACGCTTGCTCTCGCCGCCGAACTTCATGAGCCTGCAAGCAGAGCCGAGGCGCTCCTTTGCCGAAATTGCGGCGGTCCGTCACACTTCGCCGACGCTGGTGGGTGTCGGCGAGGCGCAGCGATTGGAGGGCGCAGGCGTGAGCGCAGGTTTCTTCGAGGCGCTCCGCGTGCGCCCGTTTCTGGGCCGTACGTTTCGGCCGGAGGAGAGCGAGCCTGGCGAAGTGCGTGCGGTCGTGCTCGGTCACGCGCTCTGGCAGCAGCAGTTCGGCGGCGATCGCGACATCATCGGCCGAGCGATCACGCTCGATCGGAAGCCGCACACCGTGGTTGGCGTCATGCCGCCGCGCTTTGACTTCCCGTCGGAGTGCGCTCTCTGGGTGCCCCTGGAATATGGGGGGGAGTTCTCGGCAACGACCACCGCGCACCGCTATCTACACTCGGTGGTTCCGGTGCTCGCGCGCCTCCGTCCGGGCGTGAGCTTGGAGGCGGCTCGAGCCGAGCTGCGTCTGCTCGGCCGCCGTCTCGAAGAGCGTTTCCCCGAAACAAACAGAGGGACAAGCTTCACGACCAGACCGCTTCATGAGGAGATCGTCGAGGATGTGCGGACGCCACTGCTCCTGCTCTTCGGTGCTGTCGGACTCGTGCTCGTCATCGCCTGCGCCAACGTGGCCAGCCTGCTGCTGGCGAGGGCAGCGGGGCGACGCGACGAGATCGCGGTGCGAGCGGCGCTTGGGGCTCAGCGCGGCCGAATCGTTCGACAGCTCGTGACCGAATCCCTGGTGCTCGGCCTCGGCGGCGGCCTGCTCGGCCTTGGGCTCGCCTTCTGGGCCACGGACAGGCTCGTCACGATGTGGCCCGAGGAGCTGCCAGGCCTCGACGCGATCCGTGTGGATGGAACCGTTCTGGCGTTCACGTTCGGCATCGCGATCGGTGCGAGCCTGCTGGCAGGAGTCGTCCCTGCGTTTCGGGCCTCGGCTGGTGGGCGGAGCGCTACCCTCCAGTCAGGCGGGAGGAGCGGTCTCGGCTCGCAGCGAGGACAGCGCACCCGGAGCGTGCTCGTCGTCGGGCAGCTCGCGCTAGCGGTTGTGCTCCTCGTCGGAGCCGGCCTCCTTCTGGAGAGCTTCGCCCGACTCACCACCGTGGACACGGGCTTTCGCACCGAACGGATTCTCTCGTTCCAGATCGGCCTGCCCGACACAGGGTACGGATCGCTTGGACAGGTCCGCGCGTTCTACAACCAGTTCTTGGAGCGCGTCAGGCAGCAACCTGGTGTGCGGTCGGCCGCCACGATCTCTCGCCTTCCGATCGAGCAGGGGCCTGACAATAGCGGCTTCCGTGCGGAAGGGCGAACGCTCCGTGGCGTTCGCGGACAGCGTGCTCCTTCGCCCGGTGAGGAACAGCTGTTCATCGATTTACGCATCGTCAGCCCAGCATTCTTCGAAACCATGGGTGTGCCTCTCCTGCGAGGCCGTGGCATTAGGGAGCAGGACGCCGCTGGCAGCCTTCCAACGGTTGTGATCAATCACGCGGCAGCGAAACGATTCTTCGCAGGTGAGGATCCCCTCGGGCGACGGCTCCGTGACTTTTGGGACGACCAGATCGCGGAGGTTGCTGACGCCTTCACGATCGTCGGTGTCGTTGGTGACATGCGCAGCCGTCGCCTGGATCGGGCGCCTGCGCCCGAAGTCTACTTCGCCCACGCGCAGGTGCCGCTCTCGTCGATGTGGGTGACCGTTCGCGCGGCCGGTGACCCGCTCACCCTGACCGGGCCGATTCGGCGTGAGCTCAAGGCCCTCGATCCTAGCCTTCCCGTCCCCGAGTTTCGGACATTCGAGCAGGTCATAGCAGATTCGGTCTCCCGTCCCCGCTTTGTTGCGACGCTTGTGACGCTCTTTTCGGCGGTGGCGTTGACCCTCGCAGCAGTCGGCATCTTCGGGCTCCTCAGCTTCGCCGTCGCGCAGCGGACGCACGAGATTGGGATTCGGATCGCACTCGGCGCATCGCCGCGCACTCTTGTCGAAACCGTTGTCCGCGAGGCTTTGGTGCTCGTCGTCATTGGTCTCGCCCTCGGCATTGGGGGCGCCCTTGCCCTCACTCGCGTGTTGGAAGCGCAGCTCTACGGCGTCAGCGCGACCGATCCGGTGACCTTCACAATCGTGGCGCTCGTCCTCGGAGGCATCGCGTTGATAGCGAGCCTCATTCCGGCATGGCGAGCGGCCACGGTCGATCCGCTGGTGGCGCTGCGCGCCGAGTAGGTGTGAACAGAGTGGAGAGCGACATGCTGAACCGGGCGATGGTGCGGCTACGGGCGCTGTTCCGAAGAAGTCGGGTGGAGCAGGAGCTCGATGAAGAGCTGTCCTACCACGTCGCGAAGGATATCGAACGACACATCGCCGCCGGCATGAGCCCAGAGGAAGCGCGATCTACCGTCGCTCGCGGCTTCGGTAACGTCGAGGCGTTGAAAGAGGAGAGCCGTGATGCACGGGGCACACGGCTCATCGAGGATCTGATCGCGGACCTGCGATATGCCCTCCGGGTGTTACGCCGAGCCCCAGGCTTCGCGGCGGTCGCCGTGCTCACGATCGCCCTCGGGATGGGTGCCAACACGGCCATCTTCACCATTGTCGATGCCGTTCTCTTGAAGACCATCCCGGTGCGCGAGCCCGGCCAACTGTTCTTCGTGGAGATTGTGGGATCCGACGGAGGTAACCAGGGCGCACCTCCGTATCCCGGCTTCGAGCGACTGCGTGATCACAGTCGGTCGTTCTCCGGCATGGCAGCGTTTTCCTTCGTGAGCGGGAGGCTCACGATAGATGGGCAAGCGGAGCAGGCCGCTGTCCAGGTGGCCTCGGCAAGCTACTTCGACATGCTCGGCGTGAGCGCAATACTCGGCAGGACGTTCGAGGCGGCGGACGAGCGGCTCGACCGACCGGTAGCGGTGTTGAGCTACCAGTACTGGCAGCGCCGATTTGCTGGTAACCCGGATGTCATCGGCAAGACGATCGTGCGCAGCGGGGAACGGGCTACGAGCGGCGCCCGTCGTCGAGCACCAGATCGCACGCTGACCATCGTTGGTGTCACGCCACCCGGATTCGTCGGGCTCTCTCCTGGCTATCCGGTCGACGTCACGATTCCCATTACGCTCGATCCGGGCGAGCGCCTCGGCGACAGCTTCAGTTGGTGGTTCCATGCCGTGGCGCGTCTCAGACCTGGCATCTCGCGAGAGCGAGCTCGTGTCGAGATTGACCCAATCTGGCAGAGTTTCATGCGTGACGCGGGCTTTTCAAGAGAAGACCGTGAGCGCCGCTTCGACCAGATCGAGCTCACGCCGGCATCGCACGGGCTTGCGGGCGGCCTCCGCAACCCGCTTTCGAAGCCGCTCCTCTTCTTGATGGGGATCGTGAGCCTCGTCTTGCTCATCGCCTGCTCCAACATTGCGAATCTGTTGTTGGCCCGAGCGACAGCTCGCCGGCGGGAGTTCGCCGTGCGGATGGCGATTGGCGCCAGCCGGTTCCGCGTCGTGCGTCAATTGCTCGCCGAGTCGCTGCTGCTGTTCATGATGGGCTCGCTCGTGGGCTTGTTCTTCGCCGGTTGGGGTGCCGGAGCACTTGCTCGGTTCTTCACCGTTGAACTTCCCGACCTGCAGCTCGATCTGCGAGTCCTGCTCTTTACGGCGGCACTGTGCCTAATCATTGGCTTACTCTTCGGCCTCGTGCCAGCGGTTCGCGCAGCGCGAGTCGAGGCCCATACGGACATCAAGGCCGGAGCGAGTCCCGCGAGCGCTGCTCGACTGCGCCTGCCCGTGGGGCGCGCGCTCGTCGTCTTTCAGGTAACCCTATCGCTTGTGCTCTTGGTCGGAGCCGGCTTGTTCATCCGCACGCTCGGCAACCTGCGGGCGATCGACCTCGGGTTTCGGCCAGCGAAGGTGCTCAGGCTCGACATCGACACACCCGACTCCGACCCCTCGTTCCAGCGCCGCGCCGCTCGCTGGACGAACATCCTGGGTCGCATTCGGGCACTGCCTGGCGTGCACTCAGCGAGTCTGTCGCGCTATACGCCGTTGAGCGGGACCCATTATGGAATGACGGTCAATGTGACCGCCGTCGAAGGGGATCAACATACGGCGTTCAACGAGGTATCCGCGCAGTACTTCGAAACCATGGGGATCCCCCTCCGGCTCGGCCGTACATTCACGGCGCGCGACCGATCGACAGCGCCTCGGGTGGCGATTCTGAACGAAACGGCAGCCCGCTCCTATTTTGGCGATCGCAGCCCGTTGGGAGCACGCATCCAGACCGCACAGTCGGAGACGTCGGAAGGTGGTTATGGAGGGGTGTACGAAGTCGTTGGTGTGGTTGGAGATTCGAAACACCAGAACTTCCACGACAACGCGCCACGATTTCTCTACGTGCCGCTGCTTCAGCCGGTCACGACGCTCGGACCGCTGACACTTGCGGTCCGGGCAACCAGTGACGCCGCTTCGCTCATCGAGCCGGTCCAGCGCGAGATTCGCGAGGTCGGTCCGGATATCATCGTGACAAAGGTCGGTATGATGCAGGAGCAGGTCGACCAGGTCTTCGTTCGGGAACGGTTGGTTGCGATCCTGTCTGGCGGATTTGGTGTTGTCGGACTCCTGCTTGCCGCGATTGGCCTGCACGGTGTCATGGCGTACAGCATTGTTCGGCGCACGAGCGAGATCGGCATCCGCATGGCGCTCGGCGCGTCTGCCTCCGCCGTGAGCTGGCAGATCGTGCGCGAGGCTCTGATCATGGCATGCGTCGGAGTCGCCGTCGGCCTACCGTTGAGCCTCCTGGCGGCTCGCGCCGCCGCCAGCCTGCTCTACGGTGTCCAGCCGACAGACGCCGCGACACTCTCGGTGTCCGCATCCGTGCTCATTGTCGTCGCGACGGTTGCAGCATACATCCCCGCACGTCGCGCCGCGAGAATCGACCCAACGGTCGCCTTGCGCCACGAGTGAGGGGAAAATGGAACCGGGTACCTTTCCGGGAGCGAAAAGGTACCCGGTTCCTTTTTGGGGCGTCCGGCGCCAGTAGTCGTCCCATTGCCGGACACCCTGTGGAGCGAGGGGCATGGTAAAATTTGCAGGTTTTACGGAGAACCACGATGTCAGGCCATTCGAAGTGGCACTCAATCAAACACAAGAAGGGCGCGGCTGACGCCAAACGCGGCAAGGCCTTCACGCGCATCATCAAAGAGTTGACGGTTGCCGCCCGCCTCGGCGGTGGCGATCCAGCCACCAATCCGCGCTTGCGAACCGTCGTTGCCGACGCCAAGGCCGCCAACATGCCCGCGGACAACATCCAGCGGGCCATTCGGCGTGGCACCGGCGAAGAGCCGGGCGTGGCGTACGAAGAAGTCACCTACGAGGGCTATGGCGCGGGCGGTGCCGCAGTCATCGTCGAGACCGTCACCGATAACAGAAACCGCACGGTGAGCGAGGTTCGCCACCTCTTCTCGAAGCACGGCGGTAACCTCGGCGAGACCAATAGCGTGGCCTGGATGTTCGACAAGAAGGGCTATATCGTCGTCGACAAACAGAAGGCAAACGAGGAAGCCCTGATGGCGGCGGTCGTCGACGCTGGGGCGGATGACATGCGCGACGATGAAGACAACTGGGAGATCGTGAGCGCGCCCGATCAGTTCCAACCCGTGCTCGAGGCCGTGAAGACACTCGGCATCGAGCCGGACGTCGCCAAGGTCGCCATGGTTCCCCAGAACTACGTGAAGCTGGAAGGGAAGACGGCGCAGCAAGTGGTCAAGCTGATGGATGCGCTCGACGAGCAAGACGACGTCAAGCAGGTGTGGTCGAACTTCGATATCGAGGAGAAGGAGATCGAGGCTTCCCTGGCGTGAGGATCTTCGGGATCGACCCCGGCTCCGTGCGCACCGGCTTTGGCTGCATCGAGACCGACGGCAGCCGGAGCCGTCTCATTGCCTGCGGCGCCATCACCCTGCCCGCACGGGCTCCTTTTCCGGACAAGCTGCTGAGGATCCACGCGCGGCTCGACGAGCTGCTCACCGCACACAGGCCCGACTGTGTCGCGGTCGAGAGCTTATTCCACGCGGTGAACGCGCGGAGCGCGCTCCAACTGGGCCACGCGCGTGGCGTCGCCCTGCTCGCCGCGCGCCAAGCCGGCCTCCCCATCGTCGAGTACACGCCGGCGCGGGTGAAGCAGACGGTCACCGGCTACGGACGGGCTGAAAAGATCCAGGTCCAGGAGATGGTGCGGATGCTGCTGGGCCTTCGCGTGCGTCCGTCGCCGCTCGACGCCGCCGACGCGCTGGCTGTCGCCTTGTGCCATGTGCATCATCAGTCCGCGTCAGTGCCGGCGGCGACCACACGTGCCCGCCGTGGCGGGAGCTGGCGTCATTTCCGCCCGGGGGGCGTCGGCTTGCCATGATTGCGCGGCTTCGCGGGCGTCTTCTCGATAAGCACCCGAACCGCGTGCTCGTCGACGTGCAAGGCGTGGGCTACGATGTGCACGTGCCCCTGGCGACGTTCACACGGATAGGAGACGAGGGAAGCGACGTCGTGCTCCGCGTGTACACGTACGTGCGCGAGGATCAGATCACGCTGTTCGGCTTTGCGACGTCGCTCGAGCAGCAGATCTTCGAACGACTCATTGGCATCAGCGGCGTCGGACCAAAGCTCGCGCTTGCGGTGCTGTCGGGCCTCGATCCAGTCGAGCTCGTGCAGGCCATCGAGCGGGGCGATCTGGCGCGCTTGACGAGCATTCCAGGCATTGGCCGCAAGACGGCAGAGCGTATTGCCCTAGAGTTGCGTGATCGTCTGCCGATTGGCATCACTGCCTCGGCCGAGGCGGAAGAGGCGGCAACCGACACGGTTGGTGACAGAAGTCTTCGCACCGATCTGCTGTCGGCACTCACCAACCTCGGCTACCATCGCCCGCTCGTGGAGAAGGCCATTACGCGCACGTTGGAAGATGGAGACGCCGCACCGAGCTTCGAACAAGCGCTCAAGCGGGCGTTGCGCGAGCTTGCGCGGTAAAGGGATCAGGGATCAGAGGCCAGGGATCAGTAGGGGGCGAGGGGCAAGGGGCAAGGGGTCAGCAGGGGCCGGTCGAGGATGCAGAGCGCTAGTTGGCGTCGCCTGTGATCATGGTGGAAAAGGAACGGCTCGTCACGGCAGTTCGGGTTGACGATGACGCCCAGTACGAGGCCGGGCTGCGACCTCGCACGCTCGACGAGTACATCGGCCAGGACCGCGTCCGTGAGAATCTGAGCGTGTCGATTGCCGCGGCGCGGCAACGCGGCGAAGCACTCGACCACGTGCTGCTGTCGGGACCGCCAGGCCTCGGCAAGACGACGCTGGCGCACGTGGTTGCCAACGAGCTGGGCGTCCCGATGCGCGCCACATCCGGTCCCGTCTTGGAGAAGCCTGGTGATCTCGCGGCGATCCTCACCAATCTCAAGCCGCGCGACGTACTGTTCGTGGACGAAATCCACCGCATGCCGGCCGCAATCGAGGAAATCCTCTACCCAGCGATGGAGGATTACGAGCTGGATATCGTGATCGGCCAGGGACCAGCAGCACGGTCGGTGAAGGTGCCGGTCCAGCCGTTTACGCTCGTGGGCGCCACCACCAGGACCGGCTTGCTGACCGCACCACTCCGGAGTCGCTTCGGCATCGTCCACCGGCTCGACTTCTACCGCCTACCGGACATGGAGGAGATTGTCCGTCGCTCGGCCCGCATTTTGAGCGTGGAAATTGCCCAGGAAGCAGCGCACGAGATTGCACGTCGCGCCCGCGGCACGCCGCGCATTGCCAATCGCCTCCTCCGCCGCGTTCGCGACTTCGCGCAGGTCCGCGCCGATGGAATCGTCTCGATGGAGGTCGCGCAGGGTGGTCTGGAGCTGCTGGAAGTGGACCAGCACGGCTTCGACGAGATCGATCGGCGGCTGCTGCTGGTGATTATCGACAAGTTTGGCGGTGGCCCCGTGGGCTTGAACACGCTGGCGGTTGCGGTCGGCGAAGAGCGCGACGCCATCGAAGAGATCTACGAGCCGTTTCTCATTCAAATTGGATTCCTCGATCGTACGCCGCGGGGTCGCGTGGCCACGCCTCGCGCCTACGACTATTTCGGGATCACCGCCCCGGGAAAGGATCAGACACTGTGGTAATGGAGTCGGCCGAGAACGCGCGGACGCTCGTCGGAGCGCCGCAAGGCGTATTGCGCACGGCAGCAATCGCGTCGCTCGCCACGCACGTGCCGCCCAGAGTCCTCACCAATGCAGACCTCGAGAAGATGGTCGACACCTCCGATGAGTGGATCGTGCAACGGACCGGCATCCGAGAGCGACACATCGTTGACAACGACGTCGCGACGTCGGATCTCGCCGCCGTTGCCGGTCGTCAAGCCATTGAAAGGGCGGGGCTCACGCCGGCCGACATCGATTTCATCGTCGTTGGCACCACGACGCCGGACACGATTTTCCCCAGCACGGCATGTCTCGTACAGAACCGTATAGGTGCGAAGCGCGCATGGGGCTTCGATCTCGGAGCGGCTTGCTCCGGCTTTACCTACGCGCTCACCACGGCGGCGACGATGGTGGCCACGGGCGGGTCTCGGCACGCGCTGGTCATTGGCGCCGATGTGATGTCGAGCATCATCGACTACACCGATCGAACGACCTGTGTGCTCTTCGGTGACGGCGCCGGCGCGGTGGTCGTGTCACCGGCGCGCGAGAACGGCGTCGGGATCATCGACTTCGCTCACGAGATCGACGGTAGCGGCGGGCCGGCGCTGTGTATGCCTGCTGGCGGCAGCCGCTTGCCTCCCTCTCATGAGACGGTCGATCGGCGGCTGCACTACGTGAAACAGGACGGACCTTCGGTCTTCAGGTTCGCGGTGCGGAAGACCGAGGAGATCTTCCGCCGCCTCCTCGAGCGAAACCGTCTCACAACTGCCGACATCGCCCTCTTCGTCTCACATCAGGCGAACCGCCGCATCATCGAGTCTGCCGCCCATAAGCTTGGACTGCCCGAGGAAAAGGTGGTCATCAACATCGACAAATATGGCAACACGACCGGGGCGACCATTCCGCTAGCGCTAGATGACGCCGTGAAGGCACGGCGGCTGAAGAGGGGCGACCTCGTCCTCTTGGCCTCGGTTGGTGCCGGCTTCACCGTGGGGTCCGTACTCCTACGATGGACATGCTAAGGAACGATCATCCGATCTGATAGAAACGTTTCCTTCAGTGTCTCGAAGGAAGCTCGTCCGGGGCCACGAGCCCGACGTTATCGCAGGTACCTAGCGCCCGCGGCGTTCAATTCGGCAAAGAGATCGCTGAAGTCCTGGTTGAGGGACATCGGGATGACGCCAGGCCTGATACTCCAACACCATATTCCACACCAGGCTCAATTTCTCCGAGGGGGGGACACCGCGCCAATAGGCTCGCCAGGCCGAATCCGCATGATCGTGGAGCGAGCGGACGACAAGCTGGGCGTCGCGGCGGTGGCAGGATACGTGGGACTGCGCCTCTGAGGGCCCTTGGTGGCAGTGCGTCGACGACGCGATGCTCTTCTTTCCCGGAGGAAATGCCGGAGCTGGTGGTTGAGGAGGTGCTCGCGCTGTGGACTACGCCCCTTGGCGGTCGCTGAGAGCAGGGGGACGGATCAGGGGATCAGGGAAGGAGCGGGCGTCAAACGCGCCTACGCTGCTTTGACCACCTTGTTGGAGCGCAGACAGCGCGTGCAGACGCGGATGCGCCGTGTCGCACCCGCGATGACCGCCCGGACGCTCTGCAGGTTCGGGTGGAACCGCCGCGACGTCACGTTGTGGGCATGGCTGATGTTACGACCGAATGCCGGCCCCTTCCCGCAGATTTCACACCGTTTCGACATAAGCATCTACCGTGGACTGCTTCCGCCACAGGAAGCTGGATTATCGTCCTCCGCCCGCACGGAAGAACACACGAGTTTATCACACTAAGGCACGATGATGCGGCCCGTGTCCTCGGAATCGGACTCTGACGGCTCGCCCGCTGGGGGAAACGCAGCCGAGCCGGGATCTATCACGAGGCTGGCGGGCGTCCCCCCCTGCTTCGCGCCGACCCGCCGGAGCCAGTCCAGGAAGGCCGTCTCTGTCGTTTCTTCTCGTGCCCCAAAGTTCCGCGCGGCGTCGCGGACCCTGCGCAGCGCGAGGGCGGCAGCCCGCTCGAAAGAGGCCGGCCGCTGACGCGGCGTGGGTGTCTCGAGCGCCTCGCGATACGCGGTGAGCAAGCGCTGCGCCGGAAGCGATGCAGGCTGGTGATCGTAGATGATCCCTCTCGCCGAGGTCTCGTAGGTCGCCGCGAGGGCCTCGGCAGCTTCGGCGACGTCGCGATCCGTGAGATGGGGAACCGCTGCGTCCGCGTATCGCGTCGTGGCGTCCAGGACCGCCGTCAAGATGAGCCGCTGCTCCCGCGAGCGCGCTTCACCCAGCGGCGCCGCGGCTTCTAGATCGCGCTCCCTGCGGCGCTGCTCTACGGCGGCCGGATGTGTCTCGGCGGCGCGGAGCCAGCCGCAGGTCTCGGGACACGCAATCTCGACACGGCGCTTGGTACCGCAGCAAAGGGGACAAATTTGTTGGCCCAGCGCGGGACAACTGCGGCGGGACTTGCGGGCACGGCACAGCGGGCAGACCATGAAACGAGCTTAATGCAAAACAAGACGGGATGAATTGCCGATGCGCCGGGTGCCACATTGTGGAGAATCCACGCTCCCGGGGGAGGTACGGCGTTTGCAACATTCAGTCGGCGAGGAGGGGGCTCGAGCGAAGAAAGGGGCATCGTAGGAGGGAGACCAATGACGAATGCGCTCCGTCGGGACGAGACATTGGTGGAGTACTTCAAAGAAATGGTCGAAGGCGCGCTCGCAAACCAGCGTGTCGAACCGACGCACTCTACCTCGCCCACCACGTTCTACGTCGTTCGACTCCTCACGGTCTTCGCACGTGCAGACGAACAGGGGCAGGCCTGCTGGGATCCCGAGCCGCTGGCCCTGCGCCTGGGGCGCGCGCTCGAGAACAGCGGGCGCGAGCAGCGAAGCCAGCTTCGTGAGATCGGCGACTCCTCGTTGTTCCTGGTGGGCTTCTTCGGTGACAGCCTCCATCGCAAAATCGTCGAGCCGGACTACTACATGTCACTAGGCGAGTACGCGTACGGCTCGCTCAGCCAGTGCGGCGCGGATGTTCTCGCGCCCGTCTTTGCTGAGCTCGCCCAGCGCTTCATCACCTACGTCGACGTGCTCCAGGAAGTCAGCCAGCGAAGTGGGCTGACGTCGGACAGCGATCTGCTGAAGTTGTACGAGCGCTGGCTGCTGACCGGCAGTGGCCTCAGCAGACAGCTGCTCACCGAACGTGGCATTGCACCGGTGGCGGTCGGTAGCCGGTTCGTTCAGTGAGGAATGCCATGACACGCGCGGAAGCGGTGCGCGAGGAAGACAGACGAGTTCGGAGAGTGCGGTTGCTCGTCGACCTAGCGGCACAGCTCTTGGCACGGGGTCAGCTGGACCGAATCGAGGGGGAGCGGTTGGTCGCTGCCACGCGAGCGGCCGTGCTCCGCCTGTTCCCGGGCTCCGAGGCGACCTACGAATTGCTCTACGCGCCGCGGTTCGAACGGTTGCTGGAGCAGTTGCCCGACCGCGGGTCTCTCGCCGAGGGTGTCCGGTCGCCGAACCTCAAGCGTTCAGTACATTGACACTCGATCAATGATGTGCTTGGGAGGGTTCAAGCACGTCGAACCGAACTGCGTCAGGCGGCGTCTAAGGTAATGCAGTGCCGAGCGGTGGGTCGCTCGGCGAAGGACGTCGGAAGTATAAAGCGCTGTAAATGAGTAATTTGAAGCGTCCCCCAGGGAGCTGGGCGGGGAGCCGGGCTGGTCCGGGGCGAGACTGACAGATTGACCGCATCTCACCCCCACCCCGGCCTTTCCCCCGATTTTCGGCGACGTCAGATACATACCAGCGCTCGGCAGGGCTTCCTGACGCCTGTCGTCCTCGGGCTGGCATTATCTTTGCTATAGTTCTTGTTTTCGTGGGCTTAGGCGCGAGGGCGGTCCCCGAAAGGAGCGTCGGATTCATGAAGAAGCAACACACCAAAAGGGCGATGCTCAGCGAGCGGTACCGCGAGCTGAAGAAAATCCTCGAGGACCGACGACGTGCGTTGCTGGCGGAAGTACATCATAAAATGCGCGATGTCCGCACCGAAGGCGCCAACAGTGGCTCCCCAGGTGTCGGCGTCGTCGACGACGTCGAGACCTCGGAAGTGGACATCCAAGAGGACATCGAGTTTGCCCTTATCCAGATGAAGGCGGAGACTCTGGCACGCATCAACGAGGCGCTGCGTCGCCTCGAGGAGGGAAGCTTCGGTAATTGTTACGAGTGTGGTGAAGAAATCTCCGAGCAGCGACTGCGGGCATTGCCGTTCGCGGTGCGCTGTAAGGATTGCGAGGAGGCGCGCGAGGCGGCAGCCGAGCGCCAGCGCTCGCTCCAACAGCGACGTGGGGCGCCTGCGCTCTTCCTGGACCTGCCGAGCTAAGGATTCGCGGACGCGTCCTCAGCCCAGCACTGTAAGCTAAACGTCTTCCGTACGTAGAGAGGGGTTGAAAGACCCCTCTCTACGTACGGTGGTCGTGCTTTGATCACTATGGCCACTCGTGATCGGGTCGAGCTCGAAGACGTCAGTTCCGGCGAAGCGACGCTCGTGGTCCCGCCCGAGCTACCGGTGCTGCCTCTGCGAGATACGGTCCTCTTTCCTCATTCCTTCATGCCACTCGCCGTGGCGCGCGAGATGTCGGTCCGCCTGGTCACCGATGCCATGACCGGCCCGCGTCTCATCGGGGTGTTCACCCAGCGAGACGCCGCGGTCGAGATGCCGAGCGATGGCGAGCTCTATCGAATCGGCACGGCAACCCGTATCCACAAGATGTTTCGCCTGCCGGATGGCAGCCTCCGCCTCATCGTGCAGGGGCTGACGCGGCTCTCGCTCCAGCAGCTCATCCTGGGCGAGCCATACCTGCGCGCGGCGGTCGACATTGCGCCGGAGATCGAGCGGCCCGAGGACCGGCTCGAGATCGACGCCCTGCAGCGGAACATCCGCACGAACTTTCAGCGAATCGTCTCGCTCTCACCGCTGCTCTCCGACGATTTGCAAACGCTCGCGCAAAACATCGAAGAAGCCGGCAAGATCACCGATTTCATTGCGTCGAGCCTCAACTCGCTCACGACCGCCACACGGCAGGAGGTGCTGGAGGCGATTGACGTGCGGACGCGGCTCGACTTGCTGAATCGCATTCTCATCAAGGAGCTCGAGGTGCTCGAGCTCGGGTCGAAGATCCAGTCGCAGGTTCAGTCGGAGGTGGGCAAGAATCAGCGGGAGTATTTCCTGCGCGAGCAGCTCAAGGCCATCCAGCGCGAGCTGGGTGACGAAGACGAGCACACCAAGGACATCGAGGAGCTGCGCCAGAAGCTCGAGGCGGCCGGGATGCCGGAGGCGGTCATGAAGGAGGCGTCGCGTGAGCTCGACCGCCTGGCGCGCATGCCCGTGGCCGCCGCCGAATACACCGTCTCTCGGACCTACTTGGATTGGCTCGTCGCGCTTCCCTGGACCAAACGCACTGACGATCTGATTGATCTGGCGCGCGCGAAGGCGCAGCTCGATCATGACCACTCGGATCTGGAGAAAGCCAAGGAGCGGATTCTCGAGTACCTTGCCGTTCGCAAGCTCAACCCTGAGCTCAAGGGCCCGATTCTGTGCTTCGTGGGGCCACCCGGTGTTGGGAAGACGTCGCTGGCGCGGTCGATCGCCGAGTCATTGGGACGTAAGTTCGTGCGCGTCTCACTGGGCGGTATGCGCGACGAGGCGGAGATTCGCGGCCACCGGCGTACGTACATCGGCGCGTTGCCCGGCCAGGTCATTCAGGGCCTGCGCCGCGCCGAGTCCAAGAACCCCGTGTTCATCCTGGACGAGATCGACAAGCTCGGCGCGGACTTCCGGGGCGATCCAGCCTCCGCCTTGCTCGAGGTGCTGGATCCCGAGCAGAACTTCACGTTCCGCGACCACTATCTCGACGTGCCGTTCGATCTGTCGGAGGTGCTGTTCATCACGACGGCGAACGTCCTCGACCCGGTACCGCCGGCACTGCGTGACCGGATGGAGGTCCTCGAGCTGCCCGGGTACACCGAGGAAGAGAAGCTCAAAATCGCACGAGAGCACCTGGTCGCGAAACAGGTGAAGAACCACGGTCTCACCGACGAGCAGATCTCGTTTACCGATGACGCGCTGCACGTTGTCATCCGCGGGTACACGCGTGAGGCAGGCGTGCGCAACCTGGAGCGTGAGATTGGCGCGCTTTGCCGGAAGGTCGCTCGCCGCCGCGCGGAAGGAGACGAGTCCCCGGTGGTGCTGACGCCGCAGGCCGTTCAGGAGTTCCTCGGTGCACCGAAGTTCGAGGAAGAGGAAACGGAAGAACGGACGAGCAAGCCAGGCGTGGCCATTGGCGTGGCTTGGACGCCGGCCGGTGGCGAGATTCTCTTCGTGGAGGCGTCGCGGATGCCCGGCCCCGGGACGCTGACCCTCACGGGGCATCTCGGTGACGTGATGAAGGAATCGGCGCGCGCGGCGCTTTCCTGGGTGCGCCGGCACGCGGACGAGTTCGGGCTGGATTCGAACTTCTACCGCGAGACGGAAATCCACTTACACGTGCCATCCGGAGCCATCCCCAAGGATGGGCCATCCGCCGGTGTGACGATGGTGGCGGCGCTGGTCTCGGTGCTGGCCGCACGGCCGGTGCGCGGCGACATTGCCATGACGGGCGAGATTACCCTATCCGGTCGCGTGCTCCCTGTCGGTGGTATCAAGGAGAAGGTCCTCGCGGCGCGTCGCCATGGCATCACCGAGATCGTCCTCCCGCGGCAGAACGAGAAGAACGTGAACGAGGACATCGAAGAAGAGCTGCGGCGCGAGCTCAAGTTTCACTTCGTCACGACGATTGACGAAGTGCTGGCGCATGTCCTTACCACGGTGCGCGTCGAAGAGCCGATCAAGACGACGAGCACACCTGCCGAAGCGTCGGTCGGAGCCTAACCACCAAGGACACGGCTTCGTGTTCTTCTTGGCTTAAATTGATTGAATCGGCCGTGGGAGCCGCCTCATGGGCTGCAGTTTTCCATAAGTGAGACAGCGCCAAGCCCACTCGAAGGGCCCGAAGACGAATCGGCGTAACCACAGAATGCTCACGACCGCTTGGACGACGTAGAACGCGATGCCGAGCAATACCGCCGCCGCCGTCCCGAGCTTCGTAAGCAACCCGAATCCATATCCATAAAAGATCGTGGAAAAGACCATAGACTGGGTCAGGTAATTCGTAAACGCCATTTGCCCGAGCGGTGCGAGTCGCAAGAGCTTGGCACGGGTGCTGGGGCGTTGCAACAGCAGCAGCAAGAGCGCGCCGTATCCGAGCGCAAACATCCGCAAGAAGACGCTGTGGATAGCGTAGAACAGCTCTCCTTGGGCGTACGGAATCCGAGCCATTGCCTCTGGGACGAGACGAACGATGGCGAAGCTTGCACCGGCTGCGATGCCGACAAACGCCCCCCAAGCCAACACGCGACGGTAACGCGCGGCGTGACGCAACACGCCAGCACGCCAGATGCAGATGCCGATGAGAAAGTGACTCAGCTCCGTCGGCATATGCGTGAACGAGAAGCGAAGGAAGATATCGCGCACCTCTGTTGCGCGGAATACCAGGACATCGAGATAGCTGCCACCTCCGTACGTGGCCAACGCGTCCTGATAATGCTGCGCCACCATTGCCGCATTTGATGGCGGAAGCACCGTAGGCCACATCCAAACGATCAACGCGCGACCACCGAGCAGAGCGATGGCTACGGTCAGCAAGATCGCCGCCCGTTTCCGAATGAGCAACAGCGCAATCAGCCCTGAGACGGCGTACGACGCCAAGATGTCGGCGTGCCACAAGAAAATGACGTGCGCGAATCCGAACGCCATCAACACCAGAAGGCGGCGCGTGAGCAACGTCATCGCGCCGGGACCGCGCGCGCTGGCACGCTCGAAAAAGATGCACAAGCCGATGCCAAACAGCATCGAAAAGAGCGTCATGGCTTTGCCGCCAAGCACGACCGTGAGCACTTCACCCACGATACGGTCGATGGGCGCGGGATCGGGCGGAAGGGGAAGGGGACGCGGAAGCCGTAGACCAGGTTCATTATCAGGACGCCGAAGAGTGCCGCTCCTCGGATCACGTCGATGTCTTCAATCCGTGAAGCCGTAGCCACCGGCGCGGCGTTCGTCTCCTTGCTGGACGACACCGTACCGGTTCGTGGACCATTTCCCGCTTTTGATAAGGTGACGTCAACACCCATCTCGTAGAGCGCTCACGTGGTCGACGCGCGTGAATTACGTGGTAACCAACCCAATTCCGACGGCGGTCTTCATATCAACGATCTCCCCGCGCGTCAGCATCTCGCTGAGCTCCGCGAGGGTGAACGTCCGCGGCTCGAGCACTTCATCTTCGTCGTGCGCCGCAGCGGTTGTGGGCGTCTGCAGATCCGTCAGGCGGTAGAACACCATCATCTCATCGCAGTAACCGGGCGTCGGGTAGAAGACGGCGAGGCGTTCGATCCGTCCCGGCACCAATCCCACTTCTTCGTGACACTCTCGTCTGGCGGCCTGATCGAGCTCTTCACCTGGATCGAGACTGCCTGCTGGCAGCTCCCAGACGGATCGGTCGATCGCATAGCGGTACTGGCGCACCAGCGTCACATGATCCGCATCCGGCATCGGGATGAGCACGACCGAGCCGCGATGGCGGACTACCTCCAGAGTCGCCTCATGACCATGGGGCAACAGGACGCGGTCGACGTCGACGCGAATGATATGGCCTTCGTAAACGTTCTTCGACGACAGGACTTTTGTCATGGCAAGCTATTGCGGCTCCGAGCTCACCACCTGTCCGTCGATGAGCACGCCCACCACGTGCGACGTGTACTCGAGCGGATCTCCGTCGAAGAGCACCAGATCCGCGTCCTTGCCAGCTTCCAGCGAGCCGAGCCGCTTGTCTATCCCGAGGATGCGCGCTGCGTCGATGGTAACGGCTGCGAGCGATTCCTCGCGTGTGAGACCATTGGCCGACGCGACAGCGGCCTCGAAGAGCACGACGCGCGTCTTGGGCACGTAGCCCTCGTAACCGGCCTGAAGGGCCAGCGGGATGCTCGCCTTTCGCAGCGTGGCCGCTGTCTCCATGCTGAGATTCTCGAGGTCTCCACTGGCACGCGCCATGGTGGGATGCAGGATCACCGGTACGCCCGCAGCCTTGATGGCGTCGGTGACGAGGTAGGCTTCAGCTGCGCCGTCGAGCACCAGGCGGATGTCGAACTCCTCCGCGATGCGCAGCGCGGCGGTGATGTCGGTTGCCCGCTGCGCTGTCACCAGCAATGGACGCTCTCTTTGCAGCACCTGCCCCAGCACTTCGAGCGTCAGGTCGCGCTCTGGTGGTTCATCCGCATCTTTCCGTTTCGCCAGGTACTCCTGCGCCTTGATGAGCTCCGCGCGCAGCAGCGCCACAGCCTTTGCGCGTGTGCCTGGCGACTTGTCGTCCTCGGCGAGGGCCGCGCTTCCTAGGGCGGCCGCAATCATCGCCGTCGGGACGACCACTGACTCGTCTGTGTCCGCGCCGGTCGTCTTGACGATCATCGTCTGACCGGAGACGAGCGCTCCCGGTGCGTGGCCCGTATGGATGGTTGTCACACCCAAGCCGCGCAGCCACTCGACGAGGCGCTCCCGAGCATTGAACGCGTCAATGGCCCGCAGCTCCGGTTGGATGGGCGCGGAAGTCTCGAGTTGGTCGGAGTCTTGCGGTTGATTCAGATACCCGGCCAAGCCCACCACCGAGTGCGCATCGATGAGGCCCGGCGTGACCACCTCCGCTTCGAGCACACGATAATCGGACGGCACGGAGATTCCTGAGGCCGCTCCGACACGCTCGATCTTGCCGTCGCGCACGAGCACGACGCCGTTCTCGATCGCCGCGCCGGCCATCGTGTGGACAGTCTTTGCCCGTACGGCGACCTGCGCGTGGGCAGTGCTCGCAAAGAGCACTCCCATCACTGCCAACAAGGCCGAGATTCCCCGCCTTGTCCCCCTCCCTGAATCGTGATTCCCGACTCCCATTACCGTGCCTCCTCGCCCAGCTCGACGTGAACATCGTTGTCGCGGCTGGCGCCGTAGCCGCCGACGGCGTAGAGACGGTCCTCGGCATTTGAGCGATCGAAGACCTTTTGCCCCTCGATCCACGTCTGCTCGACGTGTGTGTAGACGCTCAGCGGATCGCCTGAGAGCACGATGAAGTCTGCATCCTTGCCTGCCTCGAGCGATCCGATCCGCGGCTCGAGGCCAAGCATCTGCGCACCAGCCGTTGTGAGCGCTGCGAGAGCGCTGTCGCGCGCCATGCCGGCGCGGACGGCAAGGGCCGCAGACCGAAGGAAGAGGCGTGAATCGGTGATGTAGTCATCGGTATGAAAGCCGACGAGCACGCCCGCCTTGTCCAGCACCGCACCGGTGGTCAGCGATACATCCTTGGCTTCGATCTTTCCGCCGGGGGAATCGAGCACGATCACCGAGCACGCAAGGCCTGCCTTGGCGATCTCGTCGGCCACTTTCCACCCTTCGGAAACGTGCTGCAGAACCGGTCTGAATCCAAATTCCTTGGACAGCCGTATGACGGTGAGGATGTCGTCGTGGCGATGCGTGTGGAAGTGGACGACCCGCCGGCCGTCGAGCACCTCGAGGAGCGTCTCGAGGCCGAGGTCGCGTGCGGGACGCTTCTCCGGGTCGTCTCCAGCGCGCTTCAGCTTGTCGCGGTAATCGATCGCCTCGACGAACGCTTTGCGCGCGAGAGCTACTGATTTCGCTCGCGTTCCCGGAAAAGGCGGCTCGTCAATGGAGTTCGTGCCGTTGGCCATCTTCAGACCGCCGGCAATGCGTTCCTCCCCGTCGCGAATCAGCAGATCGTCGATCGTGCGCCCGCGCCGCAGCTTGAGGTACACGGTCTGGCCGCTCAGCAGATGCCCGGAGCCTGGCATCACGTTGACCGTCGTGATCCCGCCAGCTTGTGCGCGCCGAATTCCCGTGTTCCTCACGTCGATCGCGTCCAGGATGCGCACGTCCGGCTGAATTGGCGCGGAGCGATCGCCGCCAGAGCCGCCCCCGATGTGACTATGCGTGTCGACCAGACCCGGCATGATCGTCTTGCCGTCGAGGTCGTGGCGCTTCGCGCCACTCGGCACCTGCACAGAGGAGGCCGGGCCCACGGCCAGGATCTTCGCGTCTTGAACGACGAGCACGCCGCGCTCGATGACGGGGCCCGAAATGGGGATGATGCGGGCGTTCAAGAACGCCTGCGGCGCCTCCTGCGCCAGGCTCATCGAGCCGATGAGCAACATCGGAGCGAGCGCAACCCCAGCTCGTTGCGCTCTGGCGTAGCTCGTCACGGGCATTGAAGCTCCTTTCACCTTTTGTCACACCTCACCGAAGCGCTGCAGATCTGCACGCAAGCCGTCGAGCACTTGGTCTAGATCCCTGGCCAGCGGCGCTCTGAACTCCATGCGGCGCTCATCGGCTGGATGCGTGATGACCAGCCGCTCGGCGTGTAGGAAGGGGCGCTCCAGGGCGCTCAACGAACGCAGATGCGCGGGCCATCGACGCCGAATACCGCCGTAAGTGGCATCCCCCACAACGGGGTGGCCAATGGCCGACAAGTGTACTCGAACCTGATGTGTCCGTCCGGTCGCAATTGCCACGTGCAGCAGCGTCACGCCCGCGAGCGGCGAGGCAGCCACCACACGCGTGACAGCGGCTCGGGCGCGCCGGGCGCGCGTCGACATCTTCTGACGATTGGTGGCATGGCGGCCGATTGGCGCATCGATCCGGCGGCCTGCCTGGACGACGCCCCAGACGAGCGTCACGTATTCCTTCTCGACTTCTCGATCGTGAAACTGCCGCGCCAGAGCCATGTGCGTGCGGTCGTTCTTCGCCACGACCATCACTCCCGACGTTCCCTTGTCCAGGCGATGGACGATACCAGGACGAAGCTCGCCTCCGACGCCGCTCAGATCGCTGACGGCGTGCAGTAACGCGTTGACGAGTGTTCCCGTCGCATGGCCAGCGGCGGGGTGGACCACCATGCCCGGCGGCTTGTCGACGACGATCAGGTCCTCATCCTGGTAGAGGATGTCGAGAGGCAGCTCCTCCGGCACCGCCTGGGCCGGCGCCACGGCTGGCACGGTCACCTCGATGCGGCTGCCGGCACGCACCCGCTCGCTCACCCGCGCGGTGACCACATCGTCCACACGGACACAGCCGTCGCGCACCAGTCGCTGAAGCTGCGAGCGAGATCGGCCAGGCACCACCGCGGCCAGGGTTCGGTCCAACCGCTCGTCCGCCTGCTCCGGCGGAACCTCGACTGTGATGATTTCACTGGCCATGGGGAGAAAAAGGAACAGGAAACGGGGACAGCCCCCGTTTTCGGGTGATGACGCGGCTCGTTTCTACGAACATCAAGACCGAAAACGGGGGCTGTCCCCGTTTCCCGGTTCCTGTTTACGCCGCTTTCGCCTGCGTCCGCCGGCGGGAGGGCTGCGGGGCAGGGCCGCGGCGCGAGAGCCGCACGAGCATGACGACCGACAGGGGCACCAGGATGACGGAAATGAACTGCGACGTCGAGAGACCCGCGACCATGCCTCGAGGATCGCCCCGGAAGAACTCGATGATGAACCGCGAGACGCCGTAGAGCAGCATGTAGAGCCAGAAAGTACGACCAGCAAACGGCCGGCGTCGCCGCTCGGTCGCGAGCAGGACGACGAGGATGATCAGCTCTGCCCCTGCCTCGTAGAGCTGCGTGGGATGTAGATGCACGCCGAGCGGCGTGCCCACGTTGTCGTGCGCGAACGGATCGGTGAACATGACGCCCCAGGGAGCGCTCGTCGGCTTGCCGTAGCAACAGCCGGCCAAGAAACACCCGAGGCGACCGACGACGTGTCCCAGTGCGATGCCCGGTGCCATGACATCGCATGTCGTCCAGGTGGGGAGCTGATGCCGCCGCATGTACCACAGCCCCACGATCACCGCGAGGATGAGGCCCCCGTAGAAGACGCCGCCGGAGCGGACGATGGAGACGAGGTCGCGCGGGTTGGCGACGAAGTATTCGAAGTCCGTGATGACGAGGAGCAGCTTCGCGCCGACGAGCGCGGCGATGATGATCCAGAGCCCGAGGTCCATCACCCGGTTGGCGTCGAGGCCGCGATGACGCGCCCTGACCAGCGCCAGCTGCAGCCCCGCAAGGTAAGCCGCCGCTAGCAGCAGGCCGTACGTGTAGATGGTCAGCTCGCCGCCGAGCCACGGCAGCCAATCGGGCAGTGGGATCTCAAACAGCTGTGGATACATCGCGTTTCGCAAAGAGCATGTCGACCACGATGAGCGCGGCGCCTGTGGTGATGGCAGCGTCGGCGACGTTGAAGGCCCAGAAGTGCCACGATTCCCAGTAGAGGTCGACGAAGTCCAACACGTGGCCTCGGGTGGCCCGATCGATCAGGTTCCCGACGGCGCCGGCCAGCACCAGCGCCAAGCCGTAGCGCGCGCTTGCCGTCTCCGTGGCGAAGCGGCCGGCATAGACGATGATCGCCACGAGCGCGATGAGCGCCATGGTGGCCACGATCACCGGCTTGAAGCGGAACTGCGCGGCATTCAGCAGGCCGAACGCTGCGCCCTCGTTGAGGACGTGCGTGAAGTTGAGCAAGCCCGGAATCACCGGAACGCTGTCGTGCAGGTGAATCGTCCCGTGGACGAGCCCCTTCGTCAGTTGGTCGGCCAGGAGCACGATCGCCGCGACCCAAGGCTCGCGGCGTCGTGGTGAGAACATCCAGGTCGGCATACGTAAACTTAGGACGCGCTCCGAGTCGGAGCCGTCGGAGCACCGACACCGACGGGATCGCGCTCCGGATCGGACAGTGCCTGAACGCAGCGATCACACAGCCCCTCGAACGCCGGTTCATCCGAGATCGACTCGACATACCGCCAACACCGCGGGCACTTGGTCCCAGATGCGCGCTGCACGTCGACCGCCACGCTCGTCGTACCTGCACGCGAGGGTGAGCGCGTATCTCGTATGGTTACGCTGGAGGTGAGGAACAGCATCGGTAGATCGGCCTCGTGGCGCTGCAGGAGCGCCAACTCTTGATCCGACGCACCGACCTGTACGTGTGCCTCGAGCGGGCTACCAATGACTTTGCTCTGCCGCTGGGCTTCCAGCGCCGCGTTGATGGCATCCCGGAGCGCCAACAGGCTGCGCCACTCGACGGTGAGCGCTGGGTCGTGGAGCTCGTCGACATTGTCCGGGAACAGCGCCGCATGTACCGACGGTTCGCGGGTGCCTGGTAAGGAGCGCCACACTTCGTCCATCGTGAACGGCAGCAGGGGCGCGAGCAGCCGCGCGAGGCCGTCGGCCATGACGTACATCGCTGTCTGTGCGGAGCGCCGTGATTCCCACTTGGCACCGTGGGTGTAGAGACGGTCCTTCGACACGTCGATGTAGAACGCGCTCAAATCGACGGTCACGAGCTGGTTCACCTTGTGGAAGATCGATTGGAAGTCGTACGCATTGTACGCGCGCAAGACCTCGAGGCTCGCCGCAGCGTATTGTGCCAGCGCGTAGCGGTCGACTTCCAACATGCGCTCCGGCGACACGCGGTCTGTGGAGGGGTCGAAGTCGTACAGGTTCGCCACGAGGTAGCGCAGCGTGTTGCGCAGCTTCCGATACGCCTCGACCGTGCGCGCGAGGATTTCCTTGCCGAAGCGCTGCTCCTCCCGGTAATCGACCATGGCGGCCCAGAGCCGGAGGATCTCCGCGCCGCTTTGCTCGATCACTTGCTGGGGCGTGACGTCGTTGCCGCGCGACTTCGACATCTTGCGGCCATCTTCGTCCACGATGAAGCCGTGCATGATGACCTGATGGTACGGCGACCGGCCGCGCGTGCCGAGACCCACCAGCAATGAGCTCTGGAACCAGCCGCGGTACTGGTCGTTTCCCTCCAGATAGACGTCGGCTGGCCAACCGAGCTCTGGCCGTCGGTCGAGCACCGCTTCGTGGCTCGATCCCGAATCGAACCACACGTCGAGGATGTCGCGCTCCGGTTCGAACTGTGCTCCACCGCAGGCTGGACAGGTGAAGCCCGCCGGCACCAGTTGCTCGACCGGCCACTCGTACCAGACATCGGCGCCGTGCTGTTCGAACACGGCCGCCGCGTGGTCGATGAGCGGCTTCGTGAGCACGGCGTCGCGGCAGCCGTTGCAATAGACCGCGGGGATCGGCACACCCCAGACACGCTGGCGCGAGATACACCAATCTGGCCGATGCGCGACCATGTTGTGGATCCGCTCCTCACCCCAAGCCGGCAGCCACGTCGCCCCCTTGATGGCGTCGAGCGCCCGCTGCCGGAAGCCGTCGTGGTCCATGGCAATGAACCATTGCGGCGTCGCCAAGAAGATGACCGGATTGTGGCACCGCCAGCAGTGGGGATATTGGTGGTGGTACGGCTCGCGGAACCACAGTCGGCCTCGCTCGGCCAGCGCCGCCTCCACGTGTGGATTGGCATCGAAGACACGCTCGCCGCCGAAGAGGCCGACGTCATCGTGGAAGTGGCCGCTTGGTCCGACCGGCGCGTAGATCTCGAGGCCGTACTTCACGCCCGTGTGAAAGTCGTCTGCGCCGTGGCCGGGTGCCGTGTGGACGACGCCCGTGCCCTGTTCGAGCGTCACGTATTCCCCGAGCACACCCGGCGAGTCGCGCTCGTACAGCGGGTGGCGAAACTTGATGTGCTCCAGCGCGTCCCCGGTCAACCGCGCGAGCGGCTCGCCCGGCGTGAGGCCGCGCTTGCCGAAGGTGGCTTCTGCGAGCCCTTCCGCGATGATGAAGACCCGGTCGTCGAGCTCGTACGCGCCATATGTCAGCGCCGGGTGGAACGCCAGGGCGAGATTCGACGGGATCGTCCAAGGCGTCGTCGTCCAGATCAGGGCTGCAACGTCGCGGCCCCTGAGCGCTGGGGCCCGCGCGGCGAGCTCCTGAGCAGAGGCGTCGGCCAGCGGAAACTCGACGTAAATGGATGGCGATGCGTGCTCTTCGTACTCGACCTCGGCTTCGGCCAGTGCCGTGCGGCAGTGAATGCACCAATTGACTGGCTTCTTGCCCTTGTAGACCTGCCCGAGCTCGACGAATTTGCCCAGGGCACGCACGATGGCGGCCTGGTAGCCGTAGCTCATTGTGAGGTACGGGTTCGACCAGTCACCGAGGACGCCCAGCCGCCGAAAGTCCTCACGCTGCAGGTTCACGTAGCTCTCGGCGTACTTCCGGCATTCGCGACGGAAGTCAGCCGCGCTCATCTCTCGTTTCTTGGATCCGAGCTCGCGATCCACCTTCAGCTCGATGGGCAGGCCGTGGCAGTCCCAGCCCGGTACGTACGGCGCTTCGAATCCTGCCATCGTCTTCGACTTGACGACGAAGTCCTTGAGAATCTTGTTGAGGGCCTGGCCAAGGTGGATGCGTCCGTTGGCGTAGGGCGGACCGTCGTGCAGGACGAAGCGCGGCTTGCCGTGCCGCGCGGCGAGAATCTGCTCGTACAGGCGCGATTCGTCCCAGCGGGCGAGCACCGCCGGCTCTGTGCGCTGCAGGTTCGCCCGCATCGGGAACTCCGTACGGGGCAGGTTGACTGTCTTACTCCAATCCGGCATAGACGTTCCTGCCATTGTACCTTACGCGTCCTGGGGGGCTGGCGCCTAGCCGGGCGGCCAGGTGAAGGGGCGACCTGCGAGCAGATGCAGGTGGATGTGAAACACCGACTGGCCGGCGCCCGCGTTGCAATTGAACACCGTTCGGTATCCCTCGTCTGCGTATCCCCGCTGACGTGCAATGGCCGACGCTCGGCGAACCATGTCGCCAATCAGGCCGCTGTCGCCTTCGGTGAGGTCGTTCAGCGTGGGGACATGCCTGCGAGGCACGATTAGGCAGTGGAGAGGGGCCTGTGGATTGATGTCCATGAACGCGACCAGTTGGTCGTCCTCGTACACGTTCGTCGAGGGGATTTCGCCTGCAATGATCTTGCAGAAGAGGCAGCTGGACATGCGCCCGAGTCTAGCAGGTTCGAGGTTCGAGGTTCGAGGTGTGTCGAGCAACCTCCGACTTCCTACTCCGAACTTCGAACCTTGAACCTTGAACCTTGAACCTCCTACTGTCGTTCGAGCACGGCGACGCGCGGGGTGCCTTGCAAGTCGGGCCGGAGCTCGCGCAAGGCCCATAGACGAGTGTCGACTAGCGCTTCGACCTCTGCGGCTTGGCCGGCCCCGATCTCGAACAGCAGCCAGCCGCCTGACCGGAGTACCGCCGCCGCTTGTTGCACTAGCCGTCGAATCACCGCGAGCCCATCATCTCCGGCAAAGAGAGCCTGCGGCGGCTCGAACTCGCGCACCTCCGGTTGTAGCGCTTCGCGATCGCGAAGAGGGACGTACGGCGGGTTCGAAACGATGATGCCGATCTCTGCGCCCTTCGATCGCTCGGGCGGTCGAATCGCCTCCACGAGTGATCCACGGAGAAATGTGACGCCAGCCGCACCGAGACGGACGGCGTTCACTCGAGCCAGCGCGAGCGCATCGGCCGAAACATCGGTCGCGACGATCCGTGCGCGCGGCTGTTCGAGTGCCAACGTGACCGCGACGCAGCCGCTGCCAGTGCCAACGTCCACGATACGTGGAGCAGCCTCGAGGCGATCCCCGATCGCGAGCGCCGCGGTCACGAGCTCTTCGGTCTCTGGCCGCGGCACCAGGCAGGCGGACGTGACTTCGAAGAGCCGGCCGTAGAACTCGCGGGCGCCAACGATGTAGGCCGTTGGCTCACGTGCCTCGCGCCGCGCGGTCAGCCCGGCGTATCGCTCGGCAAATCCTGTGGGAGCTGGCTCTCGCCATCGGGTGACGAGCGACGCAGGATCCCAACCGAGTACGTGCATCGCCAGCAGCTCGGTGTCGAGCTCGGCTTCATCGTGCGCGATGCCGGCTTGCACGAACCGGCCTTGCGCGTGTTGGAGAAAGCTTCGCAGCGTCTGCCCTGTCACCTTGTCACCTTGTCACCTGGTCACCCGGTCACCCGGTCACTTGGACACCCCCTCACCTAAGGGCCTGTCAGGGAATAAGTGCACCATTCTGGCTGCCGAGGCATCCCGTCTGGCAGCGTTGCTCGTCGCTTACATACTCCCGGTATGCGCACTCCTCGCGCCTTGCCAGACGGGCGCCTCGACACCCAGAACGGCACACTTATTCCCTGACAGGCCCTAAGTCTGCTTCCTTGAGCTTCTCCGCTTGGAAGTGGGTGACCACCTGTTCTACGAGCTCGCCGAGATCACCGTCGAGCACGTCGCCGAGGCGATGCGTCGTGAAGTTGATACGATGATCCGTGATGCGATTCTGTGGGGCATTGTACGTGCGGATCTTTTCCGCGCGCTCGCCTGTACCGACCTGCCCGCGCCGTTCCTTCGCAATCGCCTCCTGCTGACGTTGCATCTCCATCTCGTAGAGCCGTGTGCGCAGCACCTTGAGTGCCTTGGCCCTGTTCTTGATCTGCGACTTCTCGTCCTGTTGCGAGACGACCATGCCGGTCGGGATGTGAGTGATACGGACCGCGGAGTACGTGGTATTGACGCTCTGGCCGCCTGGGCCGCTCGAGCAGAACGTGTCGATGCGGAGATCCTTCGGGTCGATCTGCACGTCGACATCTTCTGCTTCGGGCAGTACGGCAACCGTCGCCGTCGACGTGTGGATCCGGCCGCTGGCCTCCGTCACCGGTACGCGTTGGACACGGTGGACGCCGCTCTCGTACTTCAATCGGCTGTACACCTGTTTGCCCTCGATCAGTGCGATTGCTTCCTTGAGGCCACCAGCATCGGCGTCGCTCTTGGACATGAGCTCGACGCGCCACCGCTGCCGCTCCGCAAAACGGAGATACATCCGAAACAGATCTGCAGCAAACAGCGCTGCTTCCTCGCCGCCAGTGCCGGCGCGGATCTCCAGAATGACATTCCTCTCGTCGTTGGGATCCTTGGGGAGAAGCAGCCGCCGAATCTCTCTCGTCAGCGCTTCCTGCCTCGCCTGGAGCGTTGCGAGCTCCTCACGGGCCAAGCTGGCCAGCTCTGCGTCGCCCCCTTCGAGGAGCTGGCGCGTCTCTGCAAGATGTTGCTCGACCGTCTTCAGCTCTCGGTAACGCTCGACGAGCTCTTGCATCTCGGCGGCCGACTTGGCTGCGGTGCGATACTCGTGCGGCTCCGCCTGCACGGCGGGGTCGGCCAGTCGCGCGAGCAGCCGCTCGTATTGCGCTTCGACGGTGGTGAGACGATCAACGAGAGCCATATCTATTGAGTCACTATTGAGTGGTATTGGTAGGTTGGCCCTTTAGCAGGCAAGTCCCGCCCTACCCGCTACCCGCCTGACACGGGAGGCAGAAAGGCAATTTCGTCACCCTCCGCCACACGCGCACTCATTCGAGCGTAGTCGGCGTTGACGGCACATGACAGGCTTGCGCGGTAGGCGGCAATCGCGGGCCACTCCGAAGCCAAGGTCTGCCAGACATCGTCGACGGTGGCTCCGGGCGGCACCTCGCGCACCAGCTCTCCCGCGCCTACGGCGTCCCGCAGCCGCGCAAACAGTCTGACCGTCACGCGCATGCTCGCCGCCATGCCTCGGCGGCCGCCGCCTGATCGTCCGGATCCGCCACGGCGCCCTCTATCCAGGTCCTCCCACCTTCAAAGACTTCTCGCTTCCAGATGGGCGCGATCTGCTTCACACGCTCGATGACGTAACGACACGCGCCGGACGCCTCGGCGCGATGTGGTGACGAAGCAACGATGGCCACCGATGCCTCGCCAATCTCGAGACGCCCGGTGCGGTGGTGGATACCGACGACGACTTCTGGCCAGCGCCTTGTCACCTCGTCAGCAATCCTCTCGAACATCGCCAAGGCCAGCGGCTCGTAGGCTTCGTACTCTAAGTACAAGACGCGGCGTCCCGCGTTCTCGTTGCGCACCAGCCCCACGAAGCTCGCTGCGGCGCCCGGGCTGGCCCGGCTTGTTATGCGGGCATTGTCATGGTGCAACTCGAGCACGGCCTCGAGGAGGCTGCCGACGCAGATTTCCTCTGGCGTGACGGCAAACCGTGGAGCAGCCACTTTTCGAGTATAGCCCGGCCTACGGCTTGGACTGCTGCCAGATGTGGTTGATGGGGCCGTGGCCGGAGCCAATCCCTGGGGCGTGGCGGATCGCGCCCGTCACGTAGGCTTTGGCGGCACGGACCGCCTCCTCGAGCGTCCGGCCCAGCGCGAGATTGGCTGCGATCGCGGCTGCAAACGTGCACCCCGTCCCGTGCGTGTGTGGCGTGCTCAATCGTGGCCCGCTCAGCTCGATGAAGTGCCGGCCATCGAAGAGCAGGTCGATCACCTGTGGCCCGTCGATGTGGCCCCCGGTGATCACACAGGCGCGCGCGCCGAGGCGATGCAGCGCGCGCGCCGCTTCGTGCGCTTCGGCCACGTTGGTCACCGGCATGCCGGTCAACGATGCCGCTTCCAGTGCGTTCGGTGTCAGCACGTAGGTACGCGGCAAGAGCTCGAACTTGACGGCTTCGATGGCTTCCTGCTCGAGGAGCGCATCGCCGCTCTTGGCGACCATCACTGGGTCCACAACGAGGTATGGCAGTTCGAGCGCCTCTGCCGCCGCCGCCACGGCCGACACGATTGCCGCTGTCGCCAGCATGCCGGTCTTGACCGCGTCGACACCGATGTCTTCCACGACGGCTTCGATCTGTGCGGTGACCAGGTCGGCAGGGAGCGCTTGCATGGCCGTCACACCACGTGTGTTCTGCGCGGTGATCGCGGTGATCGCGGTCGTGCCGAACACGCCGTGCGCCGCAAAGGTCTTCAGGTCGGCTTGAATGCCAGCCCCGCCGCCGGAGTCCGAGCCCGCAATTGTCAGTGCCTTTTTCATGCTATAGAATTTGCCAATGTCGAATGGCTATGCCCCGAGAGCGATTGTGGTGCCGACACTGTTGGGCAGACTGGCCGGCGATCGCGCTTCTTCACGTGCGCTGCAGCTTGGCGCAGTGCTGTTCGTGACGGCCCTCACGGCTGCGGCAGCGCAGGTGACGATCCCCTTCCAGCCGGTGCCCTTCACGTTGCAGCCGACGCTCGTGCTGCTCGGCGGCGCAGCGCTCGGCGCACGTCTCGGGTTCGCCAGCCAGGTCCTTTATCTCATGCTGGGCGTGGTGGGCCTCCCGGTCTTTGCCGCGTCTCCGTTTCTCCCTCAAGGTGCGGCGCGACTTCTTGGTCCAACCGCTGGTTTTCTTCTCGCGTATCCCTTTGCTGCGTTCGCCACAGGATGGCTCGCCGAGCGCCGTTTCGACCGTCGGTATCTGACCTCGCTGATGGCCATGGCGGCGGGTCTCGCGATTCTGTTCATCGGCGGTCTGTTGCGGTTGGCTTACGTCCCGCCGGCAATGGGTCTCGAGCGGGCGCTCGAGGTTGGCGTCGCCCCCTTCTTCGTCGCCGACCTGCTGAAGCTCGTGATTGCGGCCGCCGTGCTGCCATCCGTCTGGAAGCTCGTCGGCCGCTTGCGGTAGGGCGCGTTCGCCGTTCGGACGCCTCGGCGAGGTGCCCCTACCTTCCGCCCCGTGGTAGGGCGCGTTCGCCGAACGCGCCGTGCTCGCCCTTACCGAAGATCAGCAGGTATTGATACGGCAGGAAGGTCTCGTGCGCCAGCAGGTGGAGCCCTGCCGCGCGCGCATCGTTGATCACGGCTTGTGGCACCACTCGGCGAATATCGGGACCCGGTCCACCCCCATCCGTCTTGTAGTTCACGATGCCGAGCCGACCGGTCGGCGTGAGCGCTTGCTTGACGTTGCGCAGTAGCTCCACCTTCTGCACGACTTCGTGATAGATGTCGACCATCAGGGCAGCATCGAGCGCACCGACCGGCAGTTTCGGGTCGTTGGCCGTGCCGAGCTTGAGCGTCACGTTGCGCAGCCCTTCACGGTCCATACGCCGCTTGATCGAGTCGATCATCTGCGGCTGAATGTCTTCAGCATAGACAATGCCGTTCGGACCCACGCGCCGCGCGAGACGGAGGGTGAACCAGCCGCCGCCGGCACCAAGATCCGCGACCCTCGATCCCTCGGCAAGCCCGAGCGCGTCCATGACCTGGTCGGGCATTTGCCACGCCTCACGGTCCGGACCTTCAAGCAAGCCCAGCTCTTCTGGTGGGAACAGCCGCACCTGACCGCGCTCGCGGATTGCATGCGCCTGCCGCTGGGCATCCGAGGCCGCGGCAGCTGCACACAACGCCATCAACAGGACGGGGACTGCCCAGACCGCGGGGCGGCTGCGCGCCGAACGATAGCCCTCAGCTCTTCTCACGTGCCGTCGCATCCCGATCCTTGGGCGGGCTCTGACGCCCGACCACGCCAGGCGAGGTCATCGCCTCTACCGACAGAATGCGATCGATCTCTTCCTTGGGCAAGAGGCCGCGCGTCCGAACGATGTCGTGGATCGGCGTACCAGTTCGGACGGCCTCCTTGGCCACCTCCGCGGTGGCGGCGTAGCCAATGTATGGGCTCAACGCGGTCGCCGCGGCCGAGCTGCGGTCGAGGAGCTCACGACAACGTGCTTCATCTGCCACCAGGCCTTCAATCGTACGGACGCGCAGCGCCTCCATCGCGTTGGCGAGGATCGTGCACGCGTGCAGCCCATTCCACGCGATGACCGGCATCATCACATTGAGCTCGAGCTGCCCATGCTCGGCAGACACGGCCACGGTCATGTCGCAGCCCATCACCTGGAACACCACCTGATTGACCATTTCCGGCACCGACGGGTTCACCTTGCCCGGCATGATCGACGAGCCCGGCTGAACGGCGGGCAGCAGGATCTCGGAGAGACCCGCACGTGGCCCCATGCCCAGCAGACGCAGGTCACTCGCAATCTTGCCCACCTCGATCGCCAACCGACGCACGGCGCCCGAGAAGCCTGCCACATCGCCCATGCTCTGCGTCACCCGGAACGCGTTTGCCGCAGGTACGAGGTCGAGACCGGTCAACCGCGCCAGATTCGCGGCGGCTCCTTCCGTATACGCGCGGTCTGCATTGAGACCGGTGCCAACGGCCGTGGCACCGAGATTCAGCTCGTGGAGCGGGCGCGCCGCATGCTCCACCTCGTCGGCCGCTCGCGCGACCGACGCTGCAAAGCCACTGAATTCCTGGCCGAGCGTGATGGGCACCGCATCCATCAGATGTGTGCGCCCCGCTTTCATGATGTGAGCAAAGGCGCGCGCTTTCTCGTCGAGTGTTCCGACCAGCGCGCGGGCGGAGCCGACCAACGTCGGGCGCTGAAACAGCGCCGGCCCATTTCTTGGAACGACGATCGGCAGCGCTCCCTCGAGCGTGCGCGCATCCGGTGGCACGTCCAGATCGCCGGAAGGCTCCAGGGCGGCAAGCAGCAGCGCGAGTCGCGTCGCCGTGGGAAACACGTCGTTGGTCGACTGGCCCATGTTGACGTGATCGTTGGGGTGCACGCGCTTGTAGGTGCCACGACTCTCACCGAGGAGCTCCGACGCGCGGTTTGCCAACACCTCGTTCGCGTTCATGTTGTGCGACGTGCCGGCGCCCGCCTGATACACATCGACCACGAACTGATCTCGGAGCTGGCCGCTGAGCACTTCGTCTGCGGCGCGCATGATGGCGTCGCCGATCGTCCGATCCAGCTGGCCGATGGCGACGTTGGCCTCCGCCGCCGCACGTTTCACGAGCATCGTCGCGACGACGAACGTGGCGGACGCCCGTAAGCCACTGATCGGGAAGTTCTCAATCGCACGTTGTGTCTGAATGCCATAGTACGCGTCGGCGGGCACTGCCTTCTCGCCGAGCGGGTCGCGTTCTGTACGGGTGGGCATCATCGGACCTCCAGGGGGATCCTATCGCATCAGAATAGGGGTCAGTGGCCAGTGGTCAGCCGGTTTGCGTGCGTTCGGGGCTGACGGCGCGCGTCCCGCAGCGGCTTGCCGGCCTCCTGCGCGATCGTGCGCGCGATGGACTCACGCTCGTCGGCGAGGCGCGACGTACGGGCTGGTGACCGGAAGCTCTGCCGGTGTCTCGAGCCACTTGCCGGCGAGAAAGACTGGAAAGCGCGTCATCATGAGGACTTACCTCGGTGGACTAGCAGAAGGTCCTGCGATTGGAGGGCCCAATGCTCTCTGCTCGCAGGTGCGGATGCGTGCTTGCTGCGGTCGCAAGCCAGCCGGTATACTGAGGTGATAGTGCGCCACGGGAGGCGCGTGTCAGGGAGTGCACACATGATTACCGTGACATCCGGCGCCGCCACCAAGATCCAAGAGCTGTTGACCGAGGAGCAGAAGCAGGAAGCTGGCCTGCGTGTCTTCGTGCAAGGTGGTGGCTGCTCTGGCTTCCAGTATGGCCTGATGATCGAAGAGGGTGACGGCACCACCGATGCGGATCAGATCGTCGAGTCGAACGGGATCAAGCTGTTCGTCGATCCTATCAGCTCACGGTATCTGAAGGACGCCGAGGTGGATTTCGTCGACAATCTCGCTGGCGGCGGCTTCACGATCAAGAACCCCAACGCGAAGAGCACCTGCGGCTGCGGGTCGTCGTTCAGCGCATAGGGCGGGCTCAGCCCAGAGCTTACGTGAGTTAACAGTCGTAGCGCAGGCCTTCAGGCCTGCCGGGCCCGCAGGTGGCAGGTCACAAGGCCTGCGCCTATGGTAGGGCCACAGCGATTCTCATGCATCGAACCGAGACGTCAATCGACCGCGTGCGTCCGGAGGGAACCAAGCGCTCCAACAAGCGTGATTTCATCGTGAACGTGTTCCTGCGCCAGGAGGGGCATCTCAGCGCCGACGATCTGGTCGACTTGATTCGTCGGGAGGATCACCGCATCAGCCGTGCCACGGTCTACCGCACGCTGCAATGGATGGTGCAGAACGACATCGCACGCAAGGTGGACTTCGGTGAGGGACGATTCCGCTTCGAGCATTCCTATCGGCATCCTCGACACTTCCATTTGGTCTGCAAGTCCTGCGGTCGGTCGTTCGAGTTCCTCAGCTCCGACATCGAGTCGCTGGTCGAGGAAGTTGCCTCGGTCCGTGGCTTCGACATGGGCCAGACGGTGTTGCAGATCCACGGCATGTGCGAGGCGTGCCGGACCGGCCGCCCCCAGGGAGACGAGAAGACGACCGAGATGCTCTTTGCGCGCGACGCCTTGCGGATAGCGATTGCCACCGAGCGCTCCGGCCGCGACTTCTACGCCCGCGCGGCGCGGATGACGAAGAACGCCCGCGCGCGCACGATCTTCCAGCGCTTGTCCGGCGAAGAGGTGGATCATCTCCACAAGCTCGAGTCGCGCTATGAAGAGCTCCTCAAACAAGACCCCGAGCTCGAGGCGCGGCCGCCATTCCTCTTCTTCAAGGGTGCCGCGAACGGGCTCTTCTCGGCCGCGGCGACAGAGTTGACCAAGGTGTCCAGCGACCTCGATGCGCTGAAGATCGCCATTCGCTGCGAGCGTGGGTCGTACGAGTTCTTCAAGAAGTACGGTGAGCGCTTCGAGGATTCGGAAGGCAAGCGAATCTTCCTCGAGTTCGCGGACGAGGAGCGCGATCACCTGAATCTGCTCCTCGGTGAGCTGCGCGCCTACACCGGGAAGCGCGGGCGCCGATCCGGTGGATCCCGCACCACACAGGCTGCGCGGGCAAACGCGTGACCAGACTTCACGCGTGGACACGCCACTCGTCATTGAGATTCGCGATCTCGTCAAGGACTATCACGGCCTCCGGCCACTCCGCGTCGAAGCCTTGGAGGTGGAGCATGGTGCGCGCGTGGCGCTGTCAGGCCTAGACGCCGCGGCGGGTGAAGTGTTCGTCAACCTCCTGAATGGCTTCGTCATCCCGGACACCGGCAATGTGCGTCTCTTCGGTCAGTCCACGAGGGACATCGGCGATGGTGACGCCTGGCTCGCCTCGCTCGATCGACTCGGCCTGGTCACGCCGCGCAATGTGCTGCTCGAGCGCCTGTCGGTGCGGCAAAACCTGGCGCTTCCGTTCACGGTCCAGATCGAGCCGCTAGGCGCCGCGGATGCGGCACGTGCCGAGGCCGCAGGCGCCGACGTCGGACTCGGCGGCGAGGCCCTCGAGCGTCCAGCCGCTCAGCTCGGGCCATTCGATCGAATGCGCCTGCACTTGGCACGAGCCCTGGCGCTCGCGCCGTCGTTGTTGCTGCTCGAGCACCCGACGCTTTCGCTCGAAGCAGCCGACAGCGCTGCCTTTGGGGCCCTCGTCCGGACTGTCGCCGGGGCCGCCGAACGTCGCCTCACCGTCGTTGCCGTGAGCGAGGACCACGCGTTTGCGAATGCCATTGCGCGGCGGCGACTGAAGCTCAATCCGAGCACCGGTCGAATAACGCCGGCGTCACGAGGATGGCGACTCTGGCGGTAACCTGAGAACTCACGACTCACGACTCACGACTCAAGACTCAAACTCGTGAAGCTCCTTCTCTTCGACATCGACGGCACCTTGATCGCCACCGGCGGCGCGGGCTTACGCGCCATGACGCGCGCGCTCCAGACGGTGTGCGAGGTTCCCGACCAGATCAATCGTGTGGCGCTCGCTGGCCGCACCGACAGCATCATCTTGCGCGATGTCCTGTCGTCAACCGCACGCCGGCTCGATGCCGTGCTGCTTGCACGGATCCGCGACACGTACCGCACGTTCTTGCGCGACGAGCTCTCGGCAAGCGACGGCGCCCCAGGCGTGCTGCCAGGCGTCCCGTCGCTCCTCGCGGCCCTCGGCACACGTGACGACGTCACGCTGGGCTTGTTGACGGGAAACTTCCCCGAAGCCGCCGAGATCAAGCTTCGCTTCTACGACCTGTGGCGCTACTTCGGCTGGGGAGCGTTTGGCGACGACGCGTATGATCGAAACGAGCTGTTGCCGGTGGCGCTCGAGCGGTACCGCCGCCGAACGTCGACCTCGATTGAGCCGGACGCCGTGCTGATCATTGGCGACACGCCGCGCGACGTCGCCTGCGCGCGTGCTGGCGGGGCGCGATGCATCTCGGTGGCGACCGGCATCTACTCGGCTGACGACCTGCGTGCGTGCGGAGCAGACGTGGTGCTCGATGATCTCAGTGATACGCCCGGCTTTCTGACGCTCGCCAACTTGGAGAGTACGTAGCGCAGGGCTTTAGCCCTGCCATGTGGCATAGGCAGGCCTGAAGGCCTGCGCTACGCCTGTACTGCACGCGCGCAGTCAATGGAAGCGAACGGGGCCCGGTGGCTCTCCCGGTCTTCAAAACCGGTTGCCTCCTGCCACGAGCGGGAGGGCTGGGTTCGACTCCCAGGCGCTTCCGCCATTATGGAGAACAGAAAAATAGCCGGCCCGCGCCTGAGCCAACGGAGATCGAGAGTGCCCTCTCGATCTCCTGTTGGGAAACGTGGCGTTGGTGGATGTCCGGGTTTCTCGAGGATAGGTGCCCGGTGAGAGGCGTTAGCTCTCGATGAGACGAACGTCGCCGGCGCGCGGACCTTTCTGGGAGTCCTCCGGCGTGAACTCGACGCGCTGCCC